>CAZHLB010000047.1:0-17412 GCA_964533005.1 uncultured Saprospiraceae bacterium | reverse complement strand
TTATCTGTCCATGCCAGGCTATTTTCAAAATTGTTTTTCATGCCGGAGACGCCTGGGGAGAGTTGCAGGTAAAAACCTTTCGTAAAAAAATTCCCCGTTTTCGACCAGGTAGGACAGTTGCAATCGCTGCCAAAATCGAAGGGATAAATGTTGACGTTGAAGAAAAAACTCAGCGTTTGGTGCTTGAACTTACCTGCATCCACCGCTAATTCATGCCTGCCATAACTCAATTCCGGCAGGAATTCCACCCGCTTTTCTTTCAGGCGAAACCAATAATTCACGCTGGCGGCGTAGCCGGTTGCGGCTGAGGTGGTGCTGCCATTTTGCGAGTTTTCAAACTGGTGCCAATCGTCTGCCCGGAAGGATTGCCAGGCGCCGCTGACGCCGAATTGGGCAAAGGTAGAGTGGGTAATTGTCAAAAATAGAATTGCGAAAAAGAGTTTCATTTTCAATTTGTTGAATGCCGGACTCAAAGCTGACAGGTGGAAATCGCTTTTTTTGGGTGGGTAAAAAATAAATTTTTAAACCATCAAAATATCCCGTTTTCCACCTGTCAGCTTTCGGCTAAACTACCATTCTCTCACCGGCTTAAAAATCCGTTTGAACACACGGCTCGTGTCGCTGGCAAAGAAAGCGTCGGGAAACTGGCTGGACTGGATAACGAAGGGTTTCGCCCTTGTCGTGTCTCGCCAGCAGCGTACGACAACGGGTTCGGGCATCGCTTTCCCACTGATGGTCAGCGTTTTAAATAATTTGCCACTTTCCTTTTCCGGGTCAAAATTCTGCACAAACTCATCGCCTGACATTTGGCGGAGGTTCAGCAGGAAATCCCGCACCTTGTTTGAATCGAGCGGCTCGCTGCCGTTCAGCAGCCAACCGTTGGCGGTTTTTGAAACTTCGTAGCTGGGCGAGTTTTCGTATTTCAAGCTTTCAACGGCATGAACGCCGAAAGCGAGAACCTGCTTGTTCCGGTAGGCGGCAAAACCTTGCCCAAAACCCAAGCCAGCCATGCCATCCACGCCATAAACGTCATCCCGGTCAGCCAGGCGAAAGTAGGTGGTGACTTGTTGCTGCGCCTGGTTGAAGTTGAACTTGCCGACAAAAAAATCTGCCAGCACTTTTTTACCCGCCAGCACGGTGACTCTGGAGGCTTTGTTTTCTTCCAATTCAAACTCCGCCCATTTGTCCTTGCTTTTTGCGGCGATGTACGAGGTCTTCACCAGGGCGAGGTTGACTAATAAATTCTGAACGGCTTCCATTTCCGCCGGGAAAGTTTTGCCTGCTTTGCTCACCGTCCAGCCGGTTTCTTTTTTTTCCAAAACGACTTCTGACAAGCTATCGGCCTTGGCGTGAAGGACTATGGAAGTGACTTTCGTGCTGTCCACCTGGATGATTTCAGGCTTGAAAGTGCGCTCGCCTTTGTCGAGGAAGAAAAAAATCAGCCCGGTCAATGCAAGCAGACCGAAGAAGAGCCAGAGTAAAGGTTTGTTGTTTCGCATCATTATCATACTTCGATGTTTTGGGGCAAAAATGGAGAAGTCAGTCAATGTTTGAAGCAGAATATGCTCGAAAGGCGTGGAAATTCGGGGATGTTCAGGTTAAACCTTGCCACGCTTGCCGTTTTTTCTTCACCCAAAATTTAGCTTGCGAAGGGTAGTTTTTCTGGCATTCCCGGCATTGGGTTTGCATAGCCCTTTCGTCAATAAGTTACTTTGCTCCTTTCTATTGGTACTCTCTTTCAATCAGTTAGCCAAACTTTTCTAAGCCTTCTTCACAACATTTCCAACCACGAGAATAATTAACCAGCCTTTTGTTTTCCAACACTTGCAGTTGACCAGTCGGTTATTGCTGCGCTATTTCGGTTTGCCGGGATTGCCGCACGATGCCTGCTTCCACTGATACGAATCATTCTTTAACCAAAAACAGGGTCCCATGACACGAGGCTTACGCTTCCTGGCGGCGGCATGGCTTTTTTGCTTTGCCACCGCCCCCCTGCTTGCACAAGACACAATTCCGCCAACGATTTTCTGTCCCGGCGACATGAATATCCAACTCGCTCCCGGTGAATGTGCAGCGCAGGTTTTCTTCAACGTTTTCGCTACTGACAACCAACCAAATCCTTCTATTTCACAAATTGACGGAACTGGCTTGAGCTACGGCGACGATTTTTCCATCGGTTCTACCACACTGATTTTTGAGGCAATTGATGGCGCAGGAAACAGAGATACCTGCGATTTTACCATCACTATCGAAGAGCATGAGCCGCCCACGCCGGGCTTGGTTTGTGATGATTTGCTGCATGTTTCCATGCCTGCAAATTGCATCATGTCGCTGACGCCGGGCATGGTGCTGGAGGGTAACTATGGTTGTTTCGACGATTTCATCGTCAACGTGGATGGCACGGGAAGCGGCTCCGTCACATCATCTATGGTCGGCGAAACTTTGCCTTACATCGTGACGAATTCCGAGACCGGGATGTGGTGTTGGGGCGAAATTTTTGTCGAAGACAAGTCGGGTCCCCTCATCACGAATTGCGACACGGTGATTATCAATTGTTTGCAAGATCCCCGACCTGTCACGCAGGGCGGCGACGTGCCCGTTCCGACTTTCGTTGACTGCTTCCCTTTCACCACTGTTTTCATGGACATGGCGACGCCGGGGACTTGCAATGATGAGTTTTCTCAAATCATCATGCGGATATGGACGGCAACTGATTCGCTGGGGAACGTCAGCTCTTGCAACCAAATCATTGTCATCGAGCGGGTTTCGCTGCTGGATTTGACAGTGGATTGCCCGGCGGACAGGACAGTGGAGTGCATTCCTGGCGTGACGCCAAATTTCAACCCTGCTGTCACTGGCTATCCTTTCGACACGTTGGGCGGGGTGGTTTTTGAAATCACCGAAAACCTGCTTTCTCAGTGCAACGTCACTGCAAAGTATGCCGACATGACTTTGCCCAGCTGCGGCGCCAGCTACCGCATCATGCGCACCTGGACGATTTTCGACTGGTGCCTGCCGGTGGACGGGGTGAACAACCCCAGGACGTGCATTCAAATCCTTCATTTCAAGGACACTACGCCTCCGGTAGTTTTCGTCCCGGCGAGCCAGACGGCGAGCGCCAACCTGCCCGGTTGCCGAGCCAGACCAGTGCTGCCGCCTGCGACTGTCACGGATTGTTCGAGCTACACAGTGACGATTACGACCCCGGTGGGCGTGATTGCCGGCAACGGTGGTCAGGTGCCTGCGCCTGGTTTAACGACTGGCACTCACGTAGTTACGTACAAAGTAGTGGATGCCTGCGGCAATTCTACCTCGCAAAACATGACGATAATCGTCGTTGACAACGTGAAACCGGTGCCGGTCTGCGACTCGGAAACGACTGTTTCGCTTGACGACGACGGCTACGGATATGCCCTGGCGGAAACCTTCGACGATGGCAGCCTCGACAACTGCTGCATTGACTACTTCCGGGTCGCTCGCATGAGCGACAACTGCGGCATCCCTGCCAACCTGGTTTTTGATGAGTACGTGGAATTTTGCTGCAACGATGTCGGCACGGACGTGCCGGTGATTCTGCGGGTTTTTGACTGCAACGGCAATTTCAACGAGTGCATGGTGCTGGTGGAAGTGCAAGACAAACTGCCGCCGCTGCTCACCTGCCCGCCGAACATCACGCTGACTTGCGGACAGGATTACAACAATCTGAACCTGACCGGCGAGGTCGTCACCGACCCTGCGCAGCAAGGCAGCAACGACGGACTTGCCGTTGACAACTGCACCGGCGTCACCATTTCAAAGACAGATTTGGGCAGTGTTTACTGTGGTTCCGGCGTGATTTACCGCACCTGGCGGGCGACCGACGTGGGCAATTTTTCAAGCCAATGTACCCAGGTCATCACAGTGGTCAACAACTCGCCCAACATTGGAAACAGTATCATTTTTCCTCCGGACGTAATTGTTTTTGGCTGCGACGCCGCAACTGACCCGGACAGCACTGGTCAGCCAATTTTGCCACCGCAAAATGGTTGCAACGTGCTGGTGGTCGGGCACACTGACCAGGTTTTCACCTCTGTTCCCGATGCTTGCCGCAAAATTTTACGCACCTGGACAGTGCTCGACTGGTGCATTTACAATCCGAATCAGCCGAACAGCCCAGGCAAATACGAGAAGGTGCAAGTCATCAAAGTGATTGACACACAAGCGCCTACGTTCCCGGCGCCGGTCAATAAAACCTTCTGCAACTTCAAGCCGGACTGCGGTTTGATTACGCCTGACCTCTCGGTTGCCGCTCACGACGACTGCGTCCTTGACCAGCAAATTCAATATTCCTGGACGGTTGACCTGTACGATGATGGGGTGACAGACATAGGTTCAGCCTACGCCGGGCAAGGTCAAAACACGACACATAGCTATCCAAACGGCACACACGAAATCACCTACGCAGCCTTCGACGGCTGCGGAAACACGGGTTTCACCTCCTTCAAATTCACCATCGAGGACTGCAAAAAGCCGACGGTTTTTTGCAAGGCTGGCTTGATTGTGGAAATGATGCAAGGCGGACAGGTGAGCGTGAACGTCTTGCAATTGGAAGAAGGCAACAGCTTCGACAATTGCACGACTCGCCCGAATCTCCAATTTTCGTTTTCGCCCAACGTCAACGACACGATTCGCATCTACGATTGCAGCTTGCTCGGCTCCAACTACGTGGAAGTTTGGGCGACCGACGAGGAAAACAACCAGGATTACTGCTTCACAAACGTCATTATCCAGGACAACATGGATGCCTGCGGCGGCAACCTGGTGGTTTTGAACGGCAAGATTGCCAACGAGGAAAACGAAGGCGTCGAAGACGTCTCGGTGGAACTGAACGGCAACTCCACCGCCAGCACTTTCACCGCTACGCAAGGCACTTATCAATTCTCCGGAATTGCCGCTGGCTACGACTACACTGTGACGCCGCACCTCGACCAGAACCCGCTCAACGGCGTCTCTACTTTCGACCTGGTGCTGCTGAACCGGCATATTTTGGGCATCATTTCGCTTGATTCGCCTTACAAAATCATCGCCGCAGACGTGAACCGCAACGGCGTCATCAGCATCAGCGACGTGATTGATTTGCGCAAGGTCATCCTGCACATCACGCCCACTTTTCCGAACAATACTTCCTGGCGCTTCGTGGACAAGGCGCACGTTTTCCCGAACCCGGCAAGCCCGTTCAGCCCTGCCTTCCCTGAAGTTTGCAACGTGAACGACCTGGTAGCGGGCAGCCCAAACACGGATTTCGTTGCGTTGAAAATTGGCGACCTGAACGGAAACGCCGCACCCGGTAGCCTGGCTGGCGAAAACGAAGACCGCACCGGCGGCAGCGATTTTGTCCTGCGCACTGGCGACCGGCAAGTGAAAGCTGGGGAGTTAGTCACCGCTGAGTTTTCAGCAAATTTGGACGGCATTCTCGGCAGCCAATTCACGCTGAACTTCGACCGGCAGGCGCTTGATTTTGAAAAATTGAACCCCGGTGGCAATGCCAGCGAGCAAAATTTCGGCTTGAGCCTGCTCGAAGAAGGAGCGGTGACGGCGAGCTGGAATCAGTTGGCAGCCAGTGCAGACTCCCCTTTAGGGGCTGGGGGTGAAATCCTTTTCACCTTGATTTTCAAGGCAAAACAAAACGGAAAGTTGAGCGATTGGCTCGACGTGAATTCCCGCTACACAAAGGCGGAGAGCTACGACCGGCAAGGCAACGCAGGCTCGGTGACCCTGAAATTCAACGGCGGAACGGGCATTGCCAATCGCTTCGAGTTGTTCCAAAACGTGCCGAACCCGTTTGGCGAAGCGACCGTGATTGGTTTCCAATTGCCTGAAAATTCGCCTGCTTCACTGACCATTTTCGACCTGTCGGGCAGGGTGGTCAAAGAAATCCGGGGCGAGTTTTTGAAAGGCTACCACGAAATCAGTGTCGGAAAAAGCGACCTGCCAGGGACTGGCGTTTTCTATTACCGGCTGGAAACGCCCCGGCACACGGCGAGCAAAAAGATGATTATTTGGTGATTTTTGAAGTTACCGGCGGCTCGCTTCGGGCGAGCCGCCCGGTGAAAACATTCAACCACAAGATTTAGTAACTCGGTTTTTGGGATTGGTCTCCTCTCCGGCTTGTTCGGAGAGGGGCTTTTTTTTGTACGATTAATTCAAAGGAACACCCACGATTATTTTCGTTCCCGCAGGATTTCCTGCCTCATCCTTCAAGTCAATAATTTCAAAAGAGGGCTTCACTTTTCCTTCTTTTTCAAGCAATTGCAGCCGCCGCTCGGTCAGAGAAATTGCCTTCGACTCGTGGGTGGATGTTTTTTCAACGGCAGCCGTTTGCCGCCCGGCGCCGTTGTCCTCCACGCTGCAAAGCAGCAAGCCGCCGGATGGTTGAAAGGCAATATGAATGTGCCCGCCGCCTGGTTTTTTCGAGATGCCATGCCAGATGGCATTCTCCACAAAGGGCTGCAAAATCATGGTCGGCAAGTAAGTTTCGTCAGGGTCAAGCGCCTCGTCCACTTCGACTTGGTAGTCAAATTTTTTCTCCAAGCGCATCGCCTCCGTTTTCATGTATTGCTCCAAAAGCTCGATTTCGTCGGAAACGGCGATGAAAGGCTTTTCGGCGAATTTCAAAATCATGCGCATCAACTTGGCGAAACGGGTGAGGTAGTCGCTGGCGGTCTCGACGTTTCGCTCCAGGATGTAGGCATTGATGGAATTCATGCTGTTGAAAATGAAGTGGGGATTCATTTGCAGGCGCAGCACTGCGGTTTCAGTCTCGGCGGCGAGTTGCTTTAGCTCGGCTTCTTTTTGGCGGAACTCGGCTTCTTTTTGCTTGAATTCCGCCTGCTGGCGGCGCATTTCCTCCCGCTTTTTGATTTGACCTATGCGAAAGCGGTAAAAGCCGAAAAGCAAACCGGCGATGGCGAGACCAAGCAATGTTTGGAACCACCAGGTATTCGTCCAGTGATATTCGATAAAGATTTTAAGCTCTTTCGCATTTGGCGTCCAAACGCCATCGGAGTTGGCAGCCCAAACTCTCAAAGTATACTTACCTGAAGGAAGATTGGCGTAGCGAGCGAAGCCATTTGTGCCTGCAAAAACAGTATCCGGATCGTGACCGACGAGTTGGTATTTGAAGGTGTTTTCCTCCGGTGCGCTGTACTCGATGGCGACGAAGCGAAAGGAAACGGTTCGCTGGCTGAATGGAAAAGTCCAGCTTTCCAAGGCGATAGGGTTGACGCTGGGGAGGGTGCCGGTGTCGTTGACCATGATTTCGGTGATGTGGACGAAGGGAACGTTGGGATTGTCCAGGACGGAGTCGGGGTGGAAAATATTGAGTCCGTTGACGCCGCCGAAGGCGAGCCTGCCGTCAGAGAGCCGGCAGCCACTGCCGAGGTTGAATTGCAAGCCTTGCAAGCCGTCGCTCTCGGTGTATTGTTTCACCTCGCCGGTGCGGGGGTTGAACTTGAAAATGCCGGAATTGGAACTGAGCCAGAGATTGCCGGAGTCGTCCTGAAGAATGTAATTGAAAGAGCGTTTGAGGATGCTGCCCTTGCCGGGAATGAAGGTATGCGTAGAGTCGGAGATATCAATTCTTAAAAGACCTTTGTTGGTGGCGACCCAACGATAATTACCATCTTCAACCATTCCATTGGAGTATCCAATGCCGTTTAATTCGACCAAAGGTTTCAATTCAATTCCATCCAATGAATAGACAAATAACTTGTCAATTTCATCCGATAAATAAAGATTGCCTTTGCCATCCAAAAAAGCTTCATAAAGGCTATTCTTTCGTACCAATGAGATATCCTTTAAGAAGTCTCTTATCTTTTCTCCTTTGTTGATATGAAACAAGCCGGTTGGGCAAACAAGAAAAAAATTGTTTTTGTCAAGTTGGACTATCTGGTTGAGGCGTCTTAGGTTTTTACCTAATTGTTTGAATTTGCTATTGTTCCAGGTCTTAATAAAAACAGCGCCGCCGCAAAGCGCCCAAATATCACCGTCCCTGTCGCAGAATAATTTGTCGGGAATTCCGGCTTCATTGGTGTTAAACCAGGGGCTTATTTGATTGACCATTCTGCCGACTTTATCAAAAACCAAAAGCATCCCTTCCTTTCCCGTGGCGCACCAAATATTACCAATCTTGTCTTCAGTAATGGAGGAAATTGAGAAGCTCTTCGAGGGGGAATTGCTACCGGAAGCCTGAAGGTGAGTGAATTTGGATTGTTTCAAATTCGAATAAAATACACCTTCCCCCCAGTTTGAAATCCAAAGAGTCTCGTTTCGGTCAAGGTAAATGTTATTGGTGGTGGTCAGATTGACCCATTGCTTGTTTATCCAAAATGAGGTGTAGTGTGAAACAAACCCTCTATTTCCTTTGGTTTTGTCGAAAAGGAAAAATCCGTTGTTACTGCTGGTTAACCATAGGAAACGACTGCCCCATGAGGCGGCATCCCAAAATTTTACCTGTTCTTTTAAGGCTGGAGGGTTGAAAATTTCAAACCTGTCCGGTTGTCGGAGTGGAAAGCGAATGACTCCAATGTCTGACGGAAGCCACAAAATTGAATCGCCTTCAACGTTTGCAAAAAGGATTAGTGCGAGTGGAAATCCGTGAACATCGTTTACAGCGAAATAAGTAGATTTGACCATGTCGTTGGGCAGATATCGGTAGATTTCCACCCCCCTACCTTTCTCCACCAGGAGGTTAACCAAGCCGCTAACCACCCCTTGCGAATTAACAATCGGATAGCAAGAGTAAGCATTAATGAAATGCAAGATAGTATCCTTACCATTAACGACATTCAACAAATGCACTGCGCTGTCAGCAACCACCCAAAGTCGGGAATCCGAGTCCAAATGGAAGGCGTGATGCTCTCCAGGTGAGGTGGCATTGCCGGGTCTGGTAAGCACTTTGGAAATCAAACTGTCATTTTCAGGATGGATACAATAAAGAGCGCTGCCTGTAGTAAACCATAATTTACCCGATTTATCCTCAAATACCTTGCTGGTTATGTTTGGGTCGCTGCTGCCATCTGGCAAGGTTGGGCGGTACACCTTCACGTTTTTTCCATCGAAGCGGTTCAGCCCGTCGAAGCTCCCTATCCACGTAAATCCTTTGGAATCCTGGAAAAAGTATGGGTTGTTTTGTTCTGAAAGCCCGTTGTATTGGTTTAGCTCGTGGAAAAACAAATCAGCCCTTTGCAAAAGAACTTGCGCATATCCATGATGGACTGCTCCGGAGAAGGCTAATAGAAAAAGGAAGGGAATTTGTTTGCTCATTGTGATTGGAATTCTTCGGCTAAAAGTAAAAAAAATCGCCTGCCCAGGTGAATGGACAGGCGATTTTGTCAGAGATTCCGGCATTGAGCGGTCAATTCCCCACTTTACGGCTAATTGTATGGAGGATAGTTGGGGCGCCAGGTATTCGGTGAGAAAATGGCAACTGGTGCGTTAATTATTTCGTTTTTGTTATTTGGCAGGTCTTTAATCGCCGCTGCCAATAAGGTTTCGCAAACCATATCGAACTTGTAAAGTAGTACGTGACCTCCATCCTCTTCGATGTCCCTTTCAACACTGAACCTGGCAATTACCGGAAAAAAAGCAATTTTAGTGCAACCTCCTACAGCCGTAAGAGTGGTGATAGATTCAGCGTCAAATTTTACGGTCAGGAAAAAATTCATGTCCGTAAATTTATCGAAGTCCTGAAGTGTGCGTAGAATTCCAGCGTAAGTCTTGGCTTCAGTCTTTAGCATCTCGCACTCGATAAACTTAATTGCGTTAGTTGCCTTTATTACGGATGCCTTGAATTGTCGAATATCTGTTTGCCCTGCGTGAGTTGGAGACGGAAAGGTGTTTCCGATAAAAATCTTATCGGTTCTCAAAGCCATCCCTTCACATCTTGTCGCCGCAAGCGTCGTCTTATTGTCAATTTTAACCTTCGCAAATAAGATAAAACTATTGGCTGTTGCACCAATGCATAATTCCTCCATATCGGCTTTGTCAAATGCTACACAGAGGGGCATATCGGTTAATTGGTTATCAAAATTCTTTTCGAGAAATTGCTTTCCATCACCTCCTTGTGCAGGCTGTGAACCGAGTGGGAAAAATCCCTGTTGCGGAGAAAATTGAAAAGTTGCCATGGTTGTATTGATTTTCTATTTGTGAACGTATCAATGAATTAGTTTCTTAAAAGTATAAACAGCTCTGCTCCTTTTCCTATCATTCAAGTTTCTGTCATTCAAGAACACAAAGAAAACATGACATTTTACTTTGGAAAACTTTTTTTTGATGAAAATCCAATTTCAATGTAGAAATGCGGAGTTTTGCACAACGAAATCTCTATCAAAATTATGACAAGACACACGGACATTGCTTCATTGCCCATCCCTTCCTCCAGATTTTATGACCGGGGGAAGTTTGGACGGTTGTTCCCTTGGTTGCCACCTTGCATAAAGGATGAAGAATCATCCCTGGATTTACTTGCATTAGCTGATTTGATGAAAGGCGGACGTGATGACTCTCGAATGCCTGCCGGCTACACCTATCTCGGGCAGTTTATTATTCACGATATTAGTTTTGACCCCACTTCTATCAATGAGCGGCAAGTTGACCCCGACTACTTGTGGAATTTTCGCACCCCCGCTTTAGACCTTGATTCTTTGTATGGAGGTGGTCCTTTCGTCACACCTTTTCTTTATGAAGCGACAAACCAAAGCATTCCTTTCTTGATGGGAAACAAATGGGAATTGGAAAACCTTCCTGACCGCTACAAAATACCCAGAACGAAAGCCGGTATCGCTATTATTAGCGACCCCCGAAATGACGAGAACGCAATTATTTCACAACTTCACGCCACCTTTTTAATGCTTCACAACGAGATGTTGAAACGAGTTGATGGCGGCAATCGGATGGAAAAATTCTTCCTTGCTAGAAGAGAAACCACGTGGCTTTATCAATGGGTCATCTTGAAAGATTATCTGCCAAGAATCGTTGACAAAGTGTTGGTTGAGGATATTTTAGAAAACGGCAGGAAATATTATGACTGGCACAACGAACCTTTTATTCCATTAGAATTTTCAGCAGCCGCTTTTCGATTTGGACACGCTCAGGTGAAGCCCTTGTACACTTTCAATAATGATAATGATAATCTTGCAGTCTCTGTTTTCATAGAACCCAAAGATGCTCCTCGAATAAACTGGAAATCTTTTTTCTTCTTGCAAGAGCAGGGTGTTAGACCAAATTTCAACCGACAGCTTGGTCCTTTTCTTACCGAGCTTTTAAATGACCTTCCTGAATCCGTTCTTAATAATCCTGAACTGCCGAGCGAAGCGCCCGATGAAGAACCAAAACGAAAAAATGCCCTTTGGGCATCTATTCTTGATTGCAAAATGAAGGTAAATGAAAAACACCTTGCCGCCAGAAATTTGTTCAGGGGAACCATGCTAAAACTCCCTTCCGGTCAAGGCGTGGCGAGGGCTATGAAAAAGAAAGGCGACAACCAAATTGAAGTGTTTGACATTCCGGACATTCCGGAAAAATTGAAAAGTAATACACCTCTTTGGTATTGGATTCTTTATGAAGCACAACAAAAGGGAATGGGAGAAAAACTGGGTCCTGTAGGTGCCCGCATTGTCGCAGAGGTCATCATTGGATTGTTGGAGGGCGACAAAACTTCTTTCCTAAACCAAGACCCTAATTGGATTCCGAGAGATAAGGAAGGCAAACCGAAGGAAGAATTCAATATGATTGATTTGCTTGAATTGGCAGGTGTCTATTAAATTCAACAAGAAATTCCAGATGGTATTAAAACTGTGAACTCTTGCACAATTCATGAAAGTAATTCATATCTTTTCCAGCCTTTCCAAAATTTCCTCCTTAAGTACCTTCGAAACTGGAACCGTAGTCCCATCCGACATCACCAAATAACTCCCATCCCCTCTTACAAACCGCTCCACCTTCAGCAAATTCACCAGGTGCGAGCGATGCACTTTCATCAGTTCGTCATACGGTTCGAACTGCTCCTCATACTCGCCGATATTCTTCGAAGCGAGCAGCCGCTTTTTATGATTTGCTACAAAAAACTCCGTGAAGTTCGCCTGTGCTTCCAAGCGGATGATGTCTTTGACCGGGATGTAAAGAATGCCCTCCAGCGTGGAAATGCTCATACGGGACGGCAGCTTTTTTTCCTTTGAGGAATGAAAAGCTTCGAGGGCGATTTGCAATTGTTCGAGGGTATATTTCTCGTGTTGGCGCTGCCGGGCTTTGTCGAGTGCGAGGGTTAAATCTTCTTGCGAGACAGGTTTGAGCAGGAAATCCAAAGCGCCGAATTTGATGGCGGAGACGGCGTACTTGTTGTAACCTGTGATAAAAATGACGTTGAAAGCAGGTTTTTGAATGCGCTGAAGCAAGTCGAAACCCAAGCCGTCCGGCATTTCCACGTCTAAGAAAACAAGGTCGGGATGATGAGAAAGTGCCAGGTCGTAACCTTGTTGGACGGAGTAGGCATTGCCAAGCACCTCGACGTCTGAGTGATTTCCCTTCAACAAATTGGTAAGCGCAACGTGGCTTTTTTCTTCGTCGTCAACGATGATAGCTTTCATTCAGTAAGCGTGATTCGGAAAGTCTGGCGGCTAAATGCAGCTAATGTCAAGCATTTTTTGGAATGGCTGCAAATGTAATCTTCACCGGGGAAAATACTTATTGATCGCATCCACCTTCGACGTCACGTGCAGCTTGTCATAAATGCTCCGGCAGTGCGACTTGACCGTGGAAATGGAGATGTGCAACTCCTCCATGATTTGTTTGTAAAGCTTGCCTTGCGACAGCATTTCAAGCACTTCCTTTTCCCGGTGGGTCAACAATTGGTCGTAAGGATTGGTCATGGTTGCCGCCGGTTTTCGGAACGAGGCGACCACTTTGCGGGCAATCTGGGCGCTCATCGGCGAGCCGCCGTCGTACAATTCCCGGATGGCTTCGATGATTTTGGCAGTGGAAGTACCTTTGAGCAGGTAGCCGCTTGCGCCGGATGACAGGGCGTCGAAGATTTTGTCGTCGTCCTGATGCACGGTCAAGACCATGAATTGAATCTTGGGGAAGACTTTTTTCAACTGCGACATTACCTCGATGCCAGACAAACCGGGCAGTTGCAGGTCAACCAAAACGATGTCCGGCAGATTTTTGGGGATGCCTGCGAGGGCAAGTTCCCCGTTCGGGTAGGCTGCGATGCAGCGGAAGCCAGGGGTGACTTCCAGCACGGTTTCCAAGGCTTGGCGATAGTCGTCAGAGTCTTCGATGATGGCGATTTCGATGTCTTTCATGGTGGGTGATGGATTATTGAGAATGGTAATGTTGCAAAGGAAATCAATTGCAAGTAGAGCGAAGAAGCGGCAAAGCGGTCGGATTGAAAAATCATACAAAAGTACGAGATGCAATTGCCGAAGCAGAACAGTAGGTTTGCGAAAAAAAAAGGGAGGTTTCAGGGTTTCAAAGGTTTCAGGGTTTCAGATAGAACCCTGAAACCTTTGAAACCCTGAAACCTCCCCAAAAGGACATCATGGCAGACTACCTAAAGGCAACATCCATCAGCTTCACTGCCCAGAGCGACTCGGACGACAGCCTTCCGGTTGCAGAATTCAACCGCCAGGACTTGATTGATTTTCTCAGCAATACGGCAACAACGGACACGGTCGCCGTTGCCTTTCGCCGGACGAGCAATACGACAAGTGGCGTACAATTGTTAATTGCAGGCGTCAATGGGAGCGGTGCTCCCAATAGCGAAGAAATAAAAGCGGCTGCTATTTGTCCGCCAGCTTGTTACCCATAAGTTGTGAAATACATCAGCCTGTTTTTTTTGCACCTTTTCATAGGTATTGCTCGCCTGGAGGCTCAGCAAGATGGGCTGTATTTTCACCATTTGACCGTTGAAGACGGCTTGTCGGAAGGCACTAATCACTTTATTTCGACCGACTCGGAGGGCTTCGTTTGGATTAGCTCCATCAATGGTTTGAACCGCTACGACGGGCGGCAAGTCAGAGTTTATCAGCCCGACCAGCATGACAGCACTTCGCTTTTTGGGCAAAACATCCAAAGCAGGATGTTCGAGTTAGGTGATGAGCTTTGGTTTGCTACCGACGCCGGTATCAATTGTTACCACCGAAAGGCAGACAGTTTTTCTCACTTCCCACAAAAGAACTCGAATGTGGTTTCGACCACGGGTTACCATGCCTTTCACCTGGATGCGCAGGGCAACCTCTGGCTCATCCTGAACCAAACCGCCATCTGGCATTTCCACGTACCGACCCGCACTTTCCGTTTTTTTCATGATTTGCCGAAGAACACGCAACGGGTGAGTTTGCAGATTGACGAGCATGGAAACGTAGTTCGCAGTTATTGTTTCAACATCAATACTGGCGGCCTTTTTCAAACGACTTACGTGCCAGGCGACAAGCCTCGCCAAGAAGAATTGCCGATGCCTAAAGCCAATCCGCCGCTGAAAATCAGGCACATCATTCCCGAAAACGACACCCTGGTTTGGCTGGCAACCGATTGGAGTTTGTGCGCTTACAACGTGGCAACTCGAAGCCCCCGATTTTACAGGCGCTTCGGCAAGCAGGCGTTGGGCATTTCTTTCACCATTGCGCCTTGCGGCAAAGACAGCCTTTGGGTATCGGCTGACCAGGCGGGCTTGCTGGTTTTCGACAAGCGCAGTCGGGCGTTTCGCTCGCAATTTTTGTCCGACAAAAAAAATGAACATAGCCTGTCCACCAATCAAATCATCAAAATCACCACTGATTGGCAAGGCGGCTTGTGGCTCACTACCGACCACCGGGGGGTGGATTTTGCCTTTCCTGACAAGAAAAAATTCAATACGCTTTGGCTGCCGCCCGACCAGGCTTCCGAACAAGAAGACCAGGACGTTCAAGCATTTGCACTCGACCATGCAGGCAACGCCTGGTGCGCCACGCCTCGAAATGGCGTTTATGTTTTTGACAAAAACAAGCAGCTCATTGCCCGTCACCAGGCGAGTAATCGCCCGCAAACCGGCTTGCCAAGCAACGAAGTCTGGAACGTTTTCAAGGATAAGAAAGACCGGATGTGGGTGCTGACGAAAGGCGGCGCAGCCGTTTGGCAGCCAGGGGAAAAAGGCTTTTTGTGGCTGAGCAAGAAAGACCATGTTTTCATGCAAGGCTGCCATTTGAAAAACGGTAAAATCATTTTGCTGAGCATTTTTGGCGGAATGGTGGAAGCCAAAGAGGACGGGAGAGGCGGCTTTTTGCTTGAAAAAATCCAGGCGACGGCAGCCCAAGGCTTATTCTATGCCATCTGGGAAGACAGCAAGGGACGGCTTTTTTGCTCGTGGGAAAGCACCAGCCTGAGAGTTTTGGAAGCCGCCAGTTTCAAGCTGCTGGAAGAAATTCCAATCGCAGGTTTCTCGCAGAGTTTTTGGGAAAACCCGGAAGACGGCTCGATTTGGATTGGCAACAGCTTCGGGCTTTTCCGGTTGGATTTGGATTTGACTTACCGGGGCAACCAGTTGCCAGAACAATCCTTCATTTATTGCTTGCTGTCCGACCGGCAAGGCAGGCTTTGGTTGAGCACGAACAAGGGGCTTGCCCGCTTTGACCGAGCCACCGGCGCATTTCAAACTTACTCGCTTGCCGATGGGCTTTCTGCGTTGCAATACAATTGGTTCGCTGCCTTGAAGCAGCCTTCCGGCGAAATTTGGTTTGGCTCGACCAACGGCATCACGACTTTTTTGCCGGAAAAAGTGCGTGAATTCGCCGTTGCCGCCAACCCGGTCATCACGAAAATTTTCATTTACGGGGTAGAGGCAACGCAGAAGCGTTGCGCAAAAACAGGCGCTGCCAATTTTTCGGAGATGAAAGTGTTGGAGCTTGATTATCAGGAAAATACGCTCGCATTCGAGTTTGCCGCCCTCGAATATGCCGACCCTGGCAAGGTGCATTTTCAATACAAAATGGAAGGTTATGAGGCGGAATGGGTCAAGGCTGAAACGAATAACCAAGCTCGTTACCCGAAGCTGCCTTCTGGCAATTATACCTTCTTGGTCAAGGCTTCCAACTCCGATGGAATCTGGAATGAGAAGGAGCGCCGACTCGAAATCTTCATTCAACCGCCGGTTTGGGAAACCTGGTGGTTTATTTTGATGGCAACCATCATGGTCGGTTTTTTCGGCTATTCAATTTTTCTATGGTTGCGAATGCGCAGGCGCAAAATGAAAAGACTTAAATTAGAACAGCAACTTGCGCTCGAACAGCAGCGCCAACGCATCGCACGAGATATGCACGACGACATCGGTTCGGGGCTATCCGCTTTGAGCATGAGGGCAGAAATCGCCGCCTTTCGGAAGACGCCTGAAGACTTGCGCACCGAAATCAATAAAATTCATACCTCGGCGAGCGAGCTTTCCGGCAAAATCAGGGAAGTCATTTGGGCGGTCGGAGCGAGCAATGACTCGCTTCCCAACCTGATTTCTTACCTTCATCAATACACCCTCGACTTATTCGAGAACGCCGATTTGGATTGCTTCGTCAACCTTCCGCCCGGCGAAATTCCGAATCGAAAAGTCTATGGCGAGCACCGCCGCTCCGTTTTTCTTGCCTACAAAGAGGCACTGAACAACATCTCCAAACACTCCGGCGCAACTTCCATTTCGATTTCTTTCTCGCTGAATGTCAACGATTTAGTTGTCCAGGTTGCCGACAATGGCAATGGCTTTTCTCCTCATTTGCTTCAGCAATCCACTGGCAACGGCTTGCTCAACATGAAGAACAGGATGGTGGACATTGGCGGGCATTGCGAAATCAAAACAAGCGCTGCCGGTACTCAAATTCGGTTCGTCTTGCCTTTGGCGGGTTGAAAAATTGAACCTTCCCTCCTTCCAACAATATCGGTTCGTCAAAAAATCAGCCTTTTGTACTATTGCGCCAGCCAAAATCAGGTCGGAACTTTGCACTGTTCTTTTGTCCAGCTTATTTTCTCCACGTATTAGACCTCGGACAGGATGCAAGTACAAGGAACCAAATGATTGAAAACCACCTGAACAACCCAACACCCCAAAAACCAAATGAAGCTTTCTACAAAGTCCTTTAGTTTTAGCGAAAGAGGGTAAATCCCTAAATCCCAATTGCCTAATCCCAATCCCCAAATCCCCAATCCAAAATCCCTGTTTTCCCTTGAAACTATGTGTGACTCTCCCATTTATTTGCTTCTTCCTCGAAGCGAATTCGAAAGGCAGGCTTCTTCGCTAATCTCATCTGCGAAGCCTGCCTTTTTCTTTTTTCCTGAATTAGACTGGGTGGCAAGTTTCTGTAGGACAGGGCAGCCACCCAGGGCTGCCCCTACGGGTGCAATAACTCCTGTACTATC
>CAZHLB010000046.1:0-17439 GCA_964533005.1 uncultured Saprospiraceae bacterium | reverse complement strand
CAATCTCTTTTTCGACCGGAAAATGGTGGGCAAAGTGCAGGAAATTGAGCTGGGCGGCAAAGTTGATATGCTGGTGGCGAAGGGCAGGCAAAAACCGAAAGTACCCTATCTCATTCTCCATGAGTACAAGCAAGAGCGGCGCAAAGAACCGGACCCGCTCGCTCAATTGGTCTCAGAAATGCTGGTCGCTCAGGAGATAAACGGCACAAATGAGCACTACCTGTATGGGGCATACATCGTTGGCAGGAATTGGTTTTTTGTCATTTTTAAGGAACGGGAATATGCAGTCAGCGATGCTTTTTCTGCTACCGGGGAGGATATTTTCAAAATTGCCCGCATCCTGAAAAAGTCAAAGCAGTATATCGAGCAATTTTTGGCTGCCGACAAAGGTTGACAGGTGGCTATGAAATGGGATTGACAACTTTCAAGCCCGGCACTTTTGAAAAATCGGAGACAAGTTTATCATTCTGAGAATGGTAGGAAGCGGTCTTGGCGCTCTTCCTTCTGCCATTCCAAAGCATCGCCGAAGGAAGATTTTTCCACGCCTTTGGCAATTGTGCGCTGAATCTCATCCCACTCCTCCCTCGTCATGTTCCTTTCTTTCAGAATTTTATCCAAATCATAGTCGGGCTTGGAAATTCCCTTCTTCTCGGCAGGCTCGTTTTTCTTCGCAATGGTTTTGCCCTTGAACTCGATGGCATCCACAAAATCCAGCGATGCCAGGTACTGTAAAAGCGCCTGCCAGTTGTCGGGGATGTGATTGAGTTGAAGCGTTAGCTTTTCCATTTTACTGCTAATTTTTTCCCAAAGTTAAGCCTTTCAATTTCACCGCCCGCTCCTATCCAAATCCCTCGTACTCCCCTGCTGCGTACAGTAAATCAGCACATCCTGCACATTCACGTGCGCCGGCCGGGTCGCCATGAAATAAATCACTTCCGCCACGTCGCTTGCCCGAAGCGGCTGAAAATTCTCGTAAGTTCTCGCAGCCCGCTCCTCGTCGCCATCGTAGCGGACGAGCGAAAATTCGGTGTCTTCCACCGCTCCTGGCGACACCTGGCTGACCCGGATTCCGTGCGGGTACAAGTCCAAACGCATCGCATTCGTCAGCGCATCCACGGCAAATTTGGTGGCGCAATAGACATTGCCATTCGGATAAACTTCCTTGCCTGCCGCCGAGCCAACGTTAATGATGTGACCCTGCCGACGGGCAACCATGTGCGGCGAAACGGCACGGGTGAGATAGAGCAAGCCCTTGATATTCGTGTCAATCATCTGCTCCCAATGCTCGACGTCGCCTTCGTGAATTGGCGCAAGCCCTCTCGCCAAACCTGCATTGTTGATGAGGATGTCCACGTTTTTCCAGTCTTCCGGCAGGTTTTCGATGGCATCTTTCACGGCTTGCAGGTTGCGCACGTCGAGGTTTAGCAGGTGGATGTCAGTGTTGCAAGTGGCTTGCAGGTTGGTTTTGATTTCCTCCAAACGCTCCTCCCGGCGGGCGGCGAGCAGGAGGCGGTAGCCGTTTTTGGCAAAAATTTCGGCGGTGGCTTTGCCGATGCCGGAGCTTGCGCCGGTGATGAAAACGAGCGGCATTTCTTTGGCAGGCTCGGTTGGTGCAGGTTCGGCAGCTTCGGCAACGGCTGCTTCATCGGGCGATGGAGCGGCAAGGTTGTCGGCAACTTCGAGCGGCAGTGGCGCTTCTGGCGCAAGCACCTCTTCGCCAGTGCGGTCAGCCGCCATTTCCGGCTCAGGTGCAGGTTGTTCTTCGCTTTGCGCTTGGTTGCCTGCTTCCAAATCTGACGTTTCAAGTTCTTCTTTTTCAATGCTTTCCACGTCGCTGCCCGGCGTTCCAACTTCAAGGGATTGCTCGCCTTCCGCTTCGACACCGGGCATTTCAAGCTCCTCCGTTTCAACACTTTTCGCCTCGCTGACCGGCATTTCCACCTCCTCTGTGCCGATGTTTTCAAGTTCCTCAGCCGCAGTTGCGCCAGTTTCTGCCGATGCAGGCTCGGACTTGGCAGCATCGTGCCCATTGGTGAAAAACTCCTCGAAAGAGGAGGGCTTGACCGGGGCGGCGGATTCCAGCATTTCCTCGATGGTCGGCGAGTAGGGCATTCCTTCTTTCGGCGCTTCGCTTTTTGCAGTCAATTTTTCGCCTTCTTCCATTCCGACTGCTGCCGTTTCGGCGTGAAAAGCAGTGTCGTTTTGCGTCGTTTTCAACTCAGGATTGACCTCCGTCGCTTTTTGATAATAAAAACCAGCCAGCGCCGGCTCGCCCAAGCGGTGGTACAAAACGGCGATGTCGTAGTTGGCAAACGGGTGGTTGGGATAGACTTTTAGCGCATTTTGAAAATGCTCGATGGCTTTTCCCGGCTGGTCGAACTGTTCGGCAAGCAAGGTGGCGAGGCGATAGTGAGCGTCGGCGTTACGCTTGTTTTTTTGGATGGCTTGCTCGAAATAGCCCAGCGCATCTTCTGATTCTTGCTCGAAATGCTGCGAAATCAGCAAACCGAGGCGGTAAAAAATCTCAGGATAGTCGGGTTGCAGCGAGGCGACTTTTTCAAAATGCTCCCTCGCCGAGGCGAAGTCTTGCCGGATTTCCGAAAGTTCCGCCAGCAAAAACCAGGCGTCGGCGTGACCCGGGTCGAGGTGAACCAGCGTTTCCAATTGCTGCGAAGCTTCCGCAAAATCCTGCCCGTACCGAGCCAATGCGTAGGCAAAATAGTAGCGCAGCGTCGTGTCGTTGGGATTTGCGGTGACCCGGTGCTGCAAGAAATCCAGCCCTTTTTGCACCTGCCCCTGGTCGAAAATCGAAATGGCGTGCTCCAGGATTTCCTCTGCCGAGGCAGGTTCGCCGCCATCTTCGGTCGCTGCCAAAGGCTCGTTTGCGACCATTTCCACCTGCACTTTTTCGGTGGCTTCCGTGAAATTTTTCTCCCACGGCAACGCATCGTCAAAGTCATCGTCTTCTTCCTCATCCTCGCCTTCCACTCCTTCCGCTTGTTCGTCTTCGTCTTCATCCGTGTCGCCAAAAAGGGAATCGAGGTCAAATTCTTCCCTGCCGGTGACGCTGGCTTCATCCGATTCGTACTCCTCTTCCTCCGCAAAAACCTGGTTCAACAGGTTCTCCAAATCCTCGTCTTCGTTGGAATCGGAGTTGGATTGGGCGCTTTGCGAAGGATGGGCGGGCTGTTCTGGCTCATCGGTTCGCAAGGCAGGCGAAGGCGGTGGGTTGACCAAATTCGGGGTATCGAGCGGCGAGTCACCGGGAGCAACTTCCGCCGGAACTTCTTGAAATTCAGCGGCTTCCTGCTTGCCCAACTCCATATTTTCCGCCATCAATTCCTCGGAAGAATCGTGGATGAGGTCAACTAAAGAGCGTTCCCGTGCAGGCTGTTCTGCCTGCTGGTTGACTGGCGGTTCGAGGGACTGTTCTGCCTGTAAAACAAAAGGAGCAGTCGCCTGAATGGCTGCCGGGACTGCTTGAATTTCTCCCAATTCCTCGATTTTAATTTCCCCGGTTGACCAGGGAATGAAGGCTTTGTAGCTGTTCCGCCGAATGCCTTCGACGGTAAAAACCGGCTGGTTTCTCAAAAACCTGAGCAACTCGCCCACCTCGGAGGAGACCCGCCGGGTCGTCTCAATTTTTTCTTCCAGCAAGCGGTCGTCCTCGTGCTGGCGGCGTTGGCGGCGCAGTTCGAGGTATTGGTCTTGCCAATGATTCATGTATTGAATCACGTTGCTGACCCGGTCGAAAGCGGTCGGCACGGCTTCCCAACTCTTGCCGTCTTCGCTCAGTTTTCGACCATCGGAAACGACGACGGTCAGGCGGTTTTGCTCTGCCAGGCGCTGCACTTGGTTGAGCAAATTAAAGACGCAACCTGCGCTTTTGAAAAAATTATCGGTCACCAGCAGGAGCGCCCTGCCGTCGTAGTTGGTCAAAAAATCGCTGAGGTCGCCGCCCGGTTGGTGTTCCGAGTAGCCTGCCATTTTTGCGGAAAAGCCGAGCGTTTGCACGTCGGCGGCGAGTTGCCCGGCAACGTCTTGGTTGTCGAGGCAATAGGCGATGGCGAGTTGATTGGACATTATTTATTGGTTTTTGAACTAGGATAACCGGGATAGCGAAGGATGAATGGGATTTGGACGGCTATCCAAATCCTATTCATCCTTCGCTATCCCGGTTATCCTAGTTCAACCTTCCGTCAAAAGTTGGCTGACAAAAGCATCGAATCCCTTCTTAAAATCTTCGTATTCGCTGGTGGCGGGCCCCGAAAAACCCGTGTGAATCCTGCGCACCCGGTTGTTTTTATCCAAAACAATCAGGGTCGGAAACGCCAGCACCTGGTTCAACGCAGGCAAGGCTTTCGAGGCTTCATCTTTCTTGTTCATGCCTGCATGGACGACTTCCCAGGGAATGCCAAGGCGGTTTTTGTAGGTGCTGATGATTTGGTGCGCCTTGGCTTTGTCGGTGTGTTTTTCAAAGGCGAGGCTGATTACCGCCAGGTTCGGGTCGTTTTTCTCTGATAAATATTGGGTCAAAAATTCCGTCTCGTCTTTGCAGTTGGGGCACCAGGTTCCCATGATTTGCACGAGCTTTACTTTGCCCTGATATTCAGGATTTTCCGGCGAAATTAACTTGCCATCCGGGTTTTCAAAAGCGAAAATCAGCTCCTCGAAGCCGGGTTTCAGGAAGGTCAGCGAGTCGGGGTCGGCGAGTTTTGCCTGCGCATTTCGCTTGGCTTCCCAGGTAGTTTGATAATGCTTGCCGGAATAAAACGCACCGGTCAAAGTGCTGTCGTTCACAATTTTCATCTCGAACAAAAAAGCATGGCTGCCATCGAAACAGGAAAGCCAGGCATTGTCGCCCTGAACAGTGCCTTCGAGATAGCGATAGTCGCCGGTTTCGGTCAAAAAAGTACCGGTCAGGTGGTTACCAGTCTGCTGAAATTCGCCGACGGCAGCCTCCGGTTTTTCCTCGGTCAAGCCGAGCGTAGCTTGCCATTTTCCAGTCAAATCCGAAACAGGCGCTTGGCGCAAAGGCGTAAAACGATAGTCTTTGCCGTGAATGGCATTGAACGGGATGGCGTAGTTTTCACGAGTCTTCACAACCCATTGCCCGTCAATCATATTGCCTGCAAATGAGGCAGTTATGTAGCTTTCAAAATGCGGAAAATCAATGCGAATGGTATCCCTCGCCCGCTGCTTTCCCCTGCCAAATTGGATGTCCTTCGCCGGGACGACGATGCGCTCTGCGCCATTGATGATTTCAATATGAAACGTGGTGTCGTCGTCGTAAATGACCTCGAAATTGAAAGGCAATTCGCCGGGTGTGACGTCCTCGAATTTGAGGTCAGTTTTTTCCGGCAGCGGTCGCCCCTTCGGGTTGGGCGAAATGAATTGCGGGTCGAGTTTCAGCACTGCCCGCCACTTGCCGGGCGGCAAGCCGGTGTATTTTTCGGGCATGACGAAGCAGCCATTGACGAGTAGTGCGATGGTGACCAACTTTCCGAAAGTTTGAAACTTTCGGAAAGTTGGTTTCCACCGATTCACGCAGGGTAGTCTGTCCATTGATTCAAAGTTTTGGCTCAAAGCTGACAGGTGGAAAACGGGTTTTTGGAGAGAAAAAAAATTTCATTTTTTTTCTCTCAAAAAACCCGTTTTCCACCTGTCAGCTTTGGGCCTGAATTTTAATGAAAACCATCGGAATCATTGGCGCAACGGGGCAAGTTGGAACGGAAGTTTGCCTGTTTTTAAGCACGTATCAAAACGTGCGCCCGGTCGCCATTGCCCGCTCGAGTGTGAGCGCCGCCGTGCTTCGCAGGCTCGGTATCGAATGCCGGGTCGGAGCTTTGGGCGACGAGGCGCAATGCCGGGAATTGCTGCATGATTGCGATTTGGTGGTTGATTTTTCCGCCCCCGTCGGCGACGTGAAAAGCATCAACAGGCACTATGAAAGCCATATTTCAAAAGCGCTGCAATATTCGCCCGCTCATGCGAAATATGTTTTCATCAGCAGCATCAATGCTTTTGGAATGAGCGAGCAATTTAACCGGGCAAAACATTACTTACTGCCGCATTCGATATACGCTGCGACAAAGCGTTTTGGCGAGCAAAAGGCGATAAATTTGGGGAGGAAATTGGGCAAGGAAAGCTATGTTTTCCGCCTGGGTCACGTTCACGGCTTGCTTCAGCGGGTAAGTTGGGAAACGGCACATTTGGTCGCTGGTAATTATCGCCGGTTTGAATATCCTGCTACGCCGTCGTACACCATATTTTGCTTTTCCATCGCCGAAGCATTGGTCAACATATTGGAAGGCAAAGAAAAACCTGGCAAATATGTGCTCATTTCCGAGCCGGCCTGGTCGTGGAAAGAAGTGCTGGAATATTATGCTGGCGGTAAATCTTTGAACGTGATATTGACCCAACCGGAAAAAACGAACCCGGTTCGCTCGCTGCTTTCTGGCTTAAAAAAAGGCATTTCAAGCTTGCTTATAAAATACAAAGACACCCTGCGGGCAAATGTTTTGCCCTATTTCCCAGACCTTGAAAAAAAGCAAAAAGCCAGTCATTATACTCGCCGGGCGCAACAGCAGATTGCTGAAATGCAGCAGCAATTTACTTTTCAACCGGAAGGAATTCACGAAGGCATTTTCCCCGAAAAACGCCTGAAAAGTCTGTCCGACAGCCGTTTCAGCATGGCAATTAAAACGGAGGAGGTAAAAACTATGCTGAAAAATTTGCCCCAACCACCTTTGCCAACGACAATAATATTGGAAGAAAATTCCCCTAATGAAGGAGAAGGCTATTTATTTTCCAGGATTTAATGGCATCCGTGCGATAGCTGCACTCATCGTGCTGTTTTGGCATCTTGACCAATTCATGCCGCAATTTGGATTTACCGGAATGGGATATTATCAGAATGGAATGGCGCATCATGCGGTCAATATATTTTTCGTCCTCAGTGGTTTTCTAATCACTTATTTGTTGTTGACAGAAAAGCAAAAAACGGACACCATATCTGTTAGGAATTTTTACCTGCGCCGGATATTCAGAATATGGCCCCTGTACTATTTGGCACTGGCAATTGGGTTGGTAATGGCAGTCTCCGGCATCATCCAGCTACCTGAAAATGTTGGACAAAGCATATTTTTTTACACGTTTTTGCTGGCAAATATGGCTTACGTGCTAAACTTAGACATGGTGGCAATCACGCCGCTTTGGTCGGTGGGCGTCGAGGAACAATTTTATGCCTTGTGGCCCATCATTTTAAAAAATACAAAAAGGGTGCTTTGGGGCTTGCTGGCAGTCATCGGAATATATTTTACGCTCAAATTGACAGCTTTCCTCGTCAATCCGGATAGCCTGGTTTCCAAAATATTAGACCTTACCCGAATTGACCTGATGGCTTTTGGCGGCATTGGAGCTTACGTCGTTTTTAAGAATATTCATTTTGTGAAACGGCTCATTTATTTGCCAGCGCTTCAGGTTATTGCTTGGCTGGTCTTGATTTATTCCTGCGTATTCAAGCCCATCCATATTTACTCTTTCATTGATTACGAAGTCAATGCTTTTTTCTACTTCATCATTATCTTAAACGTCGGGACGAACCCCAAAACCCTTGTCAGGCTTGAAAATGCCGTGCTGAATTTTTTGGGAAAGATATCCTACGGCTTGTACGTTTACCATCTCATCATTTTGTTCTTGCTGGTTTATTGCTTCAAACAGATGGACGTCAACCTGCCGGATTATGGCAATTATGGCAAGGTAGCCGTTTATGTCTTGGTGCCGGGCTTAACCATCTTGCTTTCTACCCTGTCTTACCATTACCTTGAAGCGCCGATATTGAAATTAAAAAGCAAATTCAGCGCCGTGAAAAGCAGTTCGAGTGCGGTCGAGGTTGTTCCGCAAGAATCTACATCTATGGCTACGACTTCCTCTGTTTTTTGGGAAAACAGCCAGATAAAGACGCCATGAAAATCAATTACGCACAAGGTCGTTTTCTGTTTTATTGCCTGATGCTGCTGGCATATTCGGCGGAGCCGGAGCCATTTCTCCGCAATATTTTGACTCTCAGCCTGGTCTTGTTTTTCTTCATGACCTTCGACTTCATTTATCATTTTGGCAAGCGCATCCTGGTGCTTGATTTCATTGCGTTTTATGCAGCGGCGGCTTATTTGGTAGCGCCTTCGCTGTCTTATTATTTGACAGATTTGGATTGGTATGAGGGCTATAATTTCATGCCCATAGCTTCCGACCGATATTTTAAGGTGGCAATTCCAGGCATGTTGGCATTGTTTGCAGGCTTAAATTTTCCGTTTAAATCATTAGAAGTCGAGCAGCAATCGTTCAACGAGAAGATTTACGATTACCTGAAAGACAAGGAGGAAACAGGCGTCAAACTGTTTTGGGTAGGCGTTTTGGGCATAATTATCGAGCCATTTGCCCCAGGCGCTTTGAAATTTTTTATCTACTTATCCGGGTATATGGTTTTTATCGGGATGCTTTACATCTGGTTTTCACCGATGAAAAACAAAATGCCATACGTGATAGCTACGGCAGTGCTGCTATTGCTGAGGGCGATGTTGTTCAGCATGTTTGGTGAGTTAATATTCTGGAGCATTGTCATTGCTATGGTTTTGACGCTGCGTGTTCGGATTCCATTTGGCGTCAAAATAGCGACATTTATAGGGGGGCTTGTTTTTGTCATTTTCCTTCAATCCGTAAAATATGAGATTAGAATGCTGACTTGGTTCGATACAAGCGGCATGGACGTGAGCTTGGGCGATAAATTTGATATTTACAATCGCCTCATCAAAGAGCGGGTAGACAATCCAGACCTACTTTTTGGGCCCCTCATGCTTTCGGCGGCGCTCGACCGCACCAACCAAGGCTCGTTGACCGGTATGGCAATTCGTTACACGCCTGAATACGAACCGTTTGCAAAAGGCGAAACCATATTCCTGGCGACGCTCGCATCTTTCATTCCACGAGCCATTTGGCCCGATAAGCCGGAGATTGGCGGCAAGGAAAATATGAGGCGCTTCACCGGTTTCGAGGTCAGCGAGGGTACATCTATGGATATTGGGCAACTCGGCGATGCTTACGTGAATTTTGGCGCAGGTGGCGGAGCTGTTTTCCTGTTTTTTTACGGGTTTTTGTTTTGCTTTATTTATTCAAAAATGCTTGGAATGGCGTCCATTCGCCCCACCATCATTCTTTGGATACCGCTGTTTTTTGTCGGCGTCGTCCATGCGGACACCAGCGTTTTGGCGTGCATGGGGCATATTATCAAGGTTAGCATATTCTCTTTCATATTTTTCTGGGGCTATAAAAAATTCTTCGGCGCTGAATTATGAAAACCACGCAGCCACTCGACGTTCTTTTTCTGCACCGCAAGCCGAGGAAAAATGGCACGTTCAGCATCGAGTTTATATTTCAGGATATTCGTTCCCGGTTGCCGGAGTCTATTTTCAGCCGGGTTTTGGTTTCAAAATATGAGAGCAATGGCATTTTTAAACGGCTCTACAATACCCTCGAAGCGGCGTTTTGCAAAGCGGACGTGAAGCATATAACCGGCGACGTACATTATCTCGCCTTGTTTTTACGGGGCAAAAAAACCATCCTGACCATCCACGACTGCTTCTTTTTGTACAAAGTCAGCGGTTTCGCCCGATGGTTCCACAAGAAATTTTGGTACGACATACCGCTGAAAAAATGCCGCTATATCGTGGCAATTACCGAGGCGACCAAACGGGAAATATTGAAACTGGCAGATTGCGACCCCAATAAAATCGTGGTAATTCCATCCTTGATTTCCAGCCAATTCCAACCTAACCCAAAGCCATTCAACAAGCAAAAACCCGTGATTTTGCACGTAGGTCTTGCGCCGAATAAAAACATAGAGCGCCTCGCCGAAGCCCTCGAAGGCATTCCCTGCCACCTGTCCGTTTTGGGAAAATTGGAGGATTGGCATATTGAAATGCTGGAAAAACACGGCATCGAATATTCCTGCTCCTACAATATTTCAGACAACGATGTTTTAGCAATGTATGAAGCCTGCGATATGCTGGCATTTGCCTCCACGTATGAAGGTTTTGGGATGCCAATCGTCGAGGCAAATGCAGTAGGGCGGGCGGTTTTGACGAGCAATATTTCGTCCATGCCATTTGTGGCGGGCGACGCCGCTTGTTTGGTTGACCCTTTTGACGTGCATTCTATCCAGCAGGGTTTGCTGAAAATTATCAACGACGATAAATACCGGGAACAATTGATTGAAAATGGCTACGTCAATCGCCAACGTTTCGACCCGGATGCCATTGCTGTGCAATATGCGAGGCTATATTTTGAAGTAGCAAACCGGCAACCTTCCGATTTAAAAATTCATAACGTCGGCAGGGTTCAAAACCCTGCCGGCGTTGAGCTACAAGCTATTAAATGAAAGAACAACTATACGATTTCATCGGCTCAAAAATAAGACCGATTGAATTAGCTGCTTTTATCAAAACTGCGCTGAGAATTAAGCGGGACGTTTTCAACGTCATGAACTTGAATTGGTACCTCGACCCGGTCTCCGATTTCGGCTCCCGCCTGATGAAAGAGAAAATTTACGAGCCGGAAATAACTCACCAAATATTGGGCTTGCTGAACGAAGGCGACACCTTCGTTGACATCGGCGGAAATGAAGGCTACTTCTCCATTTTAGCCTCCAAAAAAGTAGGCAATACCGGCAAAGTATGGTGCGTCGAACCGCAAAAAAGGCTTTGGCAAGTGATATTGATGAACGTGCAAATCAATGATTGCAGCAATGTGCAACTCCTGCCATTTGCGGCTTCCGATAAAAAAGAAGGGTTGGAAATTATATTGTCACCCTCAATAAATACTGGCTCCTCCACGCTTATTAAAGACAACCGTCGGGGAATGTGGACGAGGCAAAGCATTCAAAGCACCACGCTCGACAGCATATTCATGTCCAATAATTCGCCGAAAATTAAATTGATGAAAGTAGATATCGAAGGCTATGAGTTTTTTGCGCTCAAAGGCGCTCAAAACTTATTGGCTAACAAGCGAATAGAGAACCTTATCATTGAATTTCACCCGGCACAATTGCAGGCTTTGGGGCAGTCGGCGGAGCAATTAGAGGCATATTTAAACGGCTATGGATACCGGGACATAAATGGTATTTACCGGCATGAATGAAAAGAAGCGGCTTTGCCATTCCGTACCTCTGAATGGCATCCTGCGAGAATCTACATAAATTCAGACACATGAAAAACGCTGTCGAAATCCAGCAAGATTATTATCGCCAAACGGCGCGGGGCTACCACGACAAACACGTCCGGGAAGATGATGAGCAAATGTTTGCACTCGCCTGGATGAATTCATTGATTGAATATTATGGCATCCGCTCTGTTTTGGACGTGGGCGCAGGCACGGGCAGGACTTTGCTCTGGCTCAAAGACCGCTTTCCCGACCTGATTATTAAGGGCGTAGAGCCGGTGGATGCGCTGCGGGAAGAAGGTTATAAATTGGGTTTGAGCCGGGATGAATTGGTTGGCGGCGACGGAAATAAACTCAATTTTAAAGATGGCGCATTTGACCTTGTATGTGAGTTTGGCGTGTTGCACCACGTGCCTGCGCCGCAAAATATGGTAGGCGAAATGCTGCGGGTGGCGAAAAAAGGCATATTCATTTCCGACTGCAATAATTTCGGGCAAGGCGGTTTTCTTTCTCGCACTTTAAAGCAAATCCTCAATATTTTTGGGCTTTGGGGCGCTTATAATTTTATCCGCACCAAAGGCAAAGTCTATCAAATCAGCGAGGGCGACGGCTTATTTTACTCTTATTCCGTCTATAATAATTACCGCCAAATCAGGAATGTATGCAAAGCGGTGCATATCATGAATTCGGCGGACTCGGCAAGCAGAAATGCTTATGCGGGTGCATCACACGTGGCATTGTTTGGATTGAAAAAATAAAGGTTTAGGAGGTTTAGAGGAGGTTTAGAAGGTTTAGTTTAAACCTTCTAAACCCCTCTAAACCTCCTAAACCAAAAAACTCATGTGCGGAATAGCAGGCATCGTTTGGCAAAATAACCAGGCAGAAAAAGACGCCGCCATCCGGCGCATGACCGCCGCCATTGCCCACCGGGGCCCCAACGCCGACGGGCATTTTGTGGACGAGCATGCCGCTCTGGGGCATCGCCGCCTGAGCATTATTGACCTTTCGGCGGAGGCAAACCAGCCATTTCGGGACAATACGGGACGCTATGAAATGGTGTTCAACGGCGAGGTCTATAACTTCATGGACGTGCGCAGGCAACTGGCGGATTATCCTTTTCGCACGAAAAGCGACACCGAAGTTGTACTTGCCGCCTACATCCGGTGGGGTGCGGATTGCTTGCATAAGTTCTTCGGCATGTTCGCTTTTGCCGTCTGGGACAAGGTGGAGCGGCGGCTGTTCGTCGTGCGGGACAGGCTGGGAATCAAGCCTTTGTATTATTTCCACGACGGTGAAAAATTCCTTTTTGGCTCAGAAATCCGGGCGCTGTTGGCGAGCGGTTTGGTCGAGCGGAAGCTGAACCGCAAGGGCTTGTACGATTACCTGACTTATCAAACCGTTCATGCGCCGCAAACGATAGTCGAGGGGATTTTCCAACTCAACCCCGGCGAATATGCCACGCTTCAAAATGGCGTCCTGACCAAAAAAATCTACTGGCGGCTGGCGGGTAACCCCGACCAATTTTCGGAGGACAAACTGGGCGGTTTTGAAAATTATGAAACCGTCAAAAAGACCGTCCGGCGGCTGCTCTATGAAGCGGTGGAGCGGCGGCTGGTGAGCGACGTTCCGCTCGGCGCATTTTTGTCGGGAGGCATTGATTCTACTGCGGTTGTGGCGCTGATGTCGGAGGCGGCGGGCAGGGCGGTGGACACTTTTTCGGTGGTTTTCGAGGAGGAAAAATTTGACGAGAGCTACTATTCTAACCTCGTTGCGAAGCAATGCAAAACCAACCACCACCCGCTGCTGCTCAAGCCCACCGACTTTCTGGATGCCTTGCCCGATGCGCTTCAGGCGATGGATTCGCCCACCGGCGACGGGGTGAATACTTACGTCGTGAGCAAGGTGACCAAGCAGGCGGGCGTCACGGTGGCGCTGTCGGGCACGGGCGGTGACGAGTTGTTTGCCGGGTATTCTTTTTTCCGGCAATATTTCAAGTTCGACAAGTGGTCTGCGCTTTGGAAAATCCCGGTGGGGTTGCGAAGTGGGGCGGCGGCGATGGCTGGCGTTTTTCTGAAAAGCCACCAAAAAGCGAGGGTCGCCGAAATCGCCGGGGCGGGCAGCGCCGCCATCGAAGAAGTTTACCCCGCCTTTCGCAAATTGTTGACTGCGAAAGAATTAGGTTCGATGAGTATGAATGGTTTTGCCTCGAATGGCGAGCCGTATGATGCAGTCAAGCAACTTTTGCGGGAGCAAAAAAGCCTGAAAAAATTGCCGGTTCTGAGCCAGGTATCGGTGGCAGATATTTCCACCTACACCCAAAACGTGCTGTTGAAAGATACCGACCAGATGAGCATGGCGCATGCCCTCGAAGTGCGTGTTCCGTTTTTCGACCATGCCCTCGTGGAGTATGTTTTGCGCATCCCCGACCAGTACAAATACCCCACCTACGCCAAGAAATTACTGGTAGAATCGCTCCACCCGCTCATTTCCGACGAGGTAGTTTTTCGGCAAAAAAAAGGTTTCGAGTTGCCGTGGAAGGCTTGGCTGAAAGGGGAATTAAAGGGGTTCGCCGAGGCAAAACTCAAGCAATTTGGCGAGCGAAAACTGGTGAACCCGGCGCTGCTCGATGGCCTCTGGCGGGAATTTTTGAGCGGTAAAAACGACAACCTCTGGTCGAGGATTTGGATATTCGTCGTGCTCGAAGACTGGCTCGAGCGAAATGAATTATGAACAATAAACGGCTCGAAGACTTGGTCGGGCGCAACGTGGAGGCTTAAACAAACACACAATTTCTACGCCCTCGGTTTTGCAGAACAAACAGACATTCACGAACCCTCTCACTCGCAAAAACAACTGCAATGGGCAAGACTACACTCAAATTCCTGGCGCTGCATTTTTTTTCCGCAGCCGCCAGCATCGGCTGGCTTGGAAAATTCACGCTCTCCTTGACTTCTTTCCTGGTGAAAAACCTGCCGGATTGGGCTTGGAAAAAGTACCTCGCCAACATCATGGAGCGGGTCAAATGGAAAGAAACTACCCTGTCGGCTAAGAAAATCAGCTTGGGCGCAAAGACCGAAATTTTCATGGTGCCGCACGTTCACGAGTTCGATTTCGATAGTTTGATTTGGCAGCGCCTGCCTTACGAACCGGAATTGTACGACTGGTGGAGCAGCCAAATTCACCGCTACGACCTCATCATTGACATCGGCGCAAACGTTGGCGTTTTTTCAATTTTCTCCGCAAAAACAAACCCGCAGGCGCAGGTCTATTCCTTCGAACCGTCGAGGGAAGCCTTCCGGCGGTTGGGTGAAAATTGCCGGGTCAACCGGGTGAAAAACCTGACTGTATTTAACGTGGCAATCGCTGACAAAGCTGGCTTTCTGGACTTTTTCGAGCCGAAAGGTCACCTCGTCAACGGCTCGCTCGACGCCAGCTTTTCCCGAATTTTCGACCCACATCCCGACGTAAAAAAAGTGCTTGGCATCCCCGGCACCGAGTTGGAAAGTTTGTTGCGGCAAAGTCGGAAAAGGGTCTTGATTAAATTGGACGTTGAGGGCGCAGAAAGTTTGATTTTGCGTCAACTTCGCCCCATTCTTGAAAAATACAAGCCTGACTTGCTCATCGAAGTCCTCGATATTTACCAGGAACAACTCGATGCGCTGCCTTTTCTCAGGCAGGAATATGAACTTTTGAACGTGACCGACAAGGGGCTGGTCAGGCATGAAAACTTCGAGAGCCACCAGCATTTTCGGGATTATTTTTTGCGACCGCTGCCTGAAATTGCCTCCGTTGGCGGTGGAAGAGAAGTGGCGGCAATGCCCGTTTGGGCGAGGAAAAGGATGTTTTCCAGAAATGAAAACCTTCGGAAAAATGGAGAGGAAAGCGCTTTCTGGTCAGGTCGAAAACCTGCCGTCGCTGCTCCTCTCAGCAAATTTTAAAAGCCAAAGTGACCGGGTGACTTCAAGTCACCCGGTCACTTGTGAAAATACCTCCCTAACCCTGTTGACCAGCAAATTTCATCCATGAAAATCTTAGGCATTTCAGCATTTTATCACGATTCGGCGGCAGCCATCACTGAAAATGGCAACATCCTGGCGGCTGCACAGGAGGAGCGTTTAACCCTAAAAAAACACGACCCCGGCTTCCCCACGAATGCCGTCAAATTTTGCCTCGACTACACCGGTTTCACGATTGACGAGCTTGACGCTGTAGTTTTCTACGACAAGCCGCTGTTGAAATTCGAGCGCTTGCTCGAAACATATTATGGCTTCTCGCCCAAGGGTTTGCAGTCGTTCATCATGTCCATTCCGGTTTGGCTGCGGGAGAAAATGTTCCTCAAGCGGGAGATTCGCAGGGAACTGGAAAATGTGCAACCCTACGACAATCGGAAGCTAAAACTGCTTTTCCCGGAGCATCACCTGAGCCATGCCGCCAGCGCATTTTACCCTTCAAATTTTGAGGAAGCTGCCATCCTGACCCTCGACGGCGTGGGCGAGTGGGCAACCGCTTCGATTTGCCACGGCAAAGGCAAGGACATCCGGATTTTGAAGGAACTTCACTTTCCGCACTCGCTCGGCTTGTTGTATTCGGCGTTCACGTATTGGCTTGGCTTCATGGTCAATTCCGGCGAATACAAGCTGATGGGCTTGGCGCCTTACGGCAGACCGAAGGCGGCAGAGACGCAAAAATTCGTGGAACTCATCGAGCGGGAACTGGTGGACATCAAAGACGACGGCAGCATCTGGCTCAACCAGGAATATTTCAATTACGCCACTGGTTTGCGCATGGTGCATGACGACAAGTGGGCAAAATTGTTCGGCTTCCCCCGCCGCAAACCGGAGGACAAACTCGAACAGCACCACTGCGACCTGGCGCTTGCCATTCAAAAAGTGACCGAAGAGGTCGTTTTCAAAATGGCGGAAGAAGCCAAACGACTCACCGGCTCTGAAAATCTCTGCATGGCAGGCGGCGTGGCGCTCAACTGCGTTGCCAACGGAAAACTGCTGCGCAAGGGCATCTTTAAAAACGTGTTTATCCAACCTGCAGCGGGCGACGCAGGCGGCGCACTCGGTGCGGCGCTGGCAGCTAACTACCTGTATTTCAAAGGCAACCGCTATCTGAACGGGCAGATGGACGATATGCAAGGTTCGTACCTGGGCCCCGAATTTTCCAACCTCGAAGTGGAACAGGTCGCCAAGAAATACAAAGCCAAATACCACAAGTACGAGAGCTTCGACGAGCTGGCGGTGAAAGTGGCAGAGTTGATTGACCAGGGTAACGTCATCGGCTGGTGCCAGGGCAGGATGGAATTTGGGCCCCGTGCGCTCGGCAGCCGCAGCATCATCGGCGACGCCCGGAACAAGGAGATGCAGAAGAAATTGAACCTGAAAATCAAGTATCGGGAGAGTTTTCGCCCATTCGCCCCGTCGGTTTTGGCGGAGGACTCGAAGGCATATTTTGACCTCGACGCTCCTTCACCTTACATGCTCCTCGTGGCGGACGTGGCGGAAGAACGCAAGGCGGAAGTGCCTGCCAACTACTTCGACCTGCCGCTGATGGAGCGCCTGTACATCAACCGCTCTGATTTGCCCGCCATCACGCACATTGATTTCAGCGCCCGTGTCCAATCGGTTCACCGGGAGACCAACGAACGCTACTGGAAACTGCTGAAAAAATTCAAGGAACGCACCGGCTACGGCGTCATCGTGAACACGAGTTTCAACGTGCGGGGCGAGCCGATTGTCTGTACGCCCGATGATTCCTACCGCTGTTTCATGCGCACGGAAATGGATTATCTCGTCGTCGGCGACTACCTTTTTGCCAAAACCGAGCAGCCCGAATGGGACAAAAAGGACAACTGGCAAGAAGAATTTAAACTGGATTAACCGAGAAGTTTAGGAGGTTTAAGAGGTTTATAGGGTTTAGCTTGCTACTCTTTAAACCTCCTGAACCTCCTAAACCTCCTAAACCTTCGCATCCATGGATTTTGTAAAAGACCTCTGGCTTTTTCTGAAGGAACGGAAAAAATGGTGGCTCATGCCTATCATCATTGTGTTGCTGTTGATTGGCGTGCTCATCGTCATTGGCGGCGGCAGTGCTGTTGCACCGTTCATTTACACCTTATTCTAATTGCATCAGGCTTCAAATTTTCAAGCAGTTTTTATTCGAGCGGCGGGGTTTTTAAAAACCCGACACAGGGGCTGCGGGAGTGGGGGGTTTGAAAAA
>CAZHLB010000045.1:0-17475 GCA_964533005.1 uncultured Saprospiraceae bacterium | reverse complement strand
CCTGAAGGGGAGTTGCCGATGACAATGGATTGTGAGCCGCCCGGCGGATTTCCCGGCACACCTACGCCAAAGCCTGCCGAGCCGCCAGCCACCACCGTTGCGGTGAGTTTGTAGGCGGTTGCGGTGAAGTTGCTCAGGCTGCCATTTTGAACGGAAATCGAGTAGCCGCTGCCGCCATTACCCGGCGTGACGGTAGCGATGGCAGCATCTTCCACTTGCACCATTTTGAGGTTGTTTTTCGATTGCAGGGTGGCGGCTTCCCATGCCGTGATTTCCGGTTTGGTGTAAAATAGGCTGACGGTCAGCGTGTTGCCCGCAGGCGGGTCGGTGTTTTCGGTGGTCAGGCGAAAGGTTTTTGCTGCCAGGGCATGGGTCATGTTGTTGTCCCAAAACGCAACGGCGGCACTGCCCGGCGGGAAACTACGATCAACTTCGAGGGTGGCGCAGCCGTAGTCGTAGCTGCCGTTGTTTTTCACCGATGCCATGATTTTGCCGCTCGTGAGGTCATAAAAGTGAACCGTTCCGCCAGGCGGCAAAGTGTTTTCGTCGCCTGCGCCGGTGTTCACTGCCGTTTGCACGACTGCCGGAGCGCCCGCCGTTCCCCGCAATTCCAAGTTGTCGAAACTCAAAGGCGGGTTGTCGCCGAGGATGTCGTCGTTGTCCCAACGGAAGGCAAAGCGCAGGTTATTTGAGTTGTTAGCTTCCGCAGGAAGCGGCACGGTCAGGGTGGTCGGCAAAGGTTGACCGCTCAGTTGTGGCCCGAATTGCGTCCAAGCGCCGCCATTTTTCGAGTAATAAAGACTGCCGTAATCGTAGCCATCCTCGCCCATGCACGAATAGGTGAAAGTCAGGTTCATGCTTGAGGCGTTGGCTGCCCCGATGGACGGGCTTTCGATTTGCGAACTGCCCGCTGCCGTTGGATTGTAGAGCGGAAAGTCGCCGGGCAGAGCAGTCAGCGAAATGTAGGCTTGGTAGTTAATTCCCCAGCCAAATGGCGGCGAACCGAGTACCCATTTTACCGCCGAACTGCCGCCGGTGTTGATTGTCCAGCCAGCGCCGAGCGTGTTGAAATCCTCGGCAAAGAGCAGCACGTTGGACGTGCTGCCTGCCGATTCGGGGGGATAGTCGTCGTTTTGGATGTTCGCCAAAAACTGGTAGCCGGTCAGCGAGCGCACGGCGTTGCCGGTGGTGGTCACCTGGTCAATGGCGATGCTGGTATATTCATCCGCTTCCGGCACACCGTCTTCCAAAATGGTCAGGGTGAGGGTTTGGCTGGCGGTCGAGCCGGCAGGGAAGGTTAGCGTAGCCGGTGAAATCGTGTAATCGGCGCCCTCCGCTGCCGTGCCGCCGGTGAGGAATGAAACGGTCGCAGACGCAGATGGCGGCTGCGTCACGCCTACCTGAATGTTCATAGTTTTTGTTCCGCAAGTAGTCCCTTCCGTTGCCGAGCCGCTCGAAGCCACGAAGCCGATGAACGGCTGCGGCGGAGCGCAACCAGGCGAGTTGACGAGTTCCGCCCGCCGGGGCGAGTTTGCCATCACTGCCTGCACCCTTGCTTTTTGCTCATTGGTGAAAATATTCATGCACGGGTCGTCGGTGTAGTCCATGTAATTCTCAATCATGTCCTCGGTGGGCGGCACGACGCAGGGCGAGGTTTTGTCTGTCGGGCAGCCGTAGTTAGCCTGGTCGGAATTGGGCGTGTCCTCGCAAAAATCGTCCTGCTGGCAACTGCAACCCGGCGGCGCAACGCCCAAATTGCAACCCAAACCATCGCCCCAGATATGCCGCAAGCCGACCCAGTGACCGACCTCGTGCGTGGCAGTCCTGCCCAAATCGTAAGGCGCATCGAGGATGAAACTGCCGTCGTCGAGGTCGCTCGTTCCGAAGGATTGGTAGCGAATGGCGACGCCGTCGGTCGAGGCATTTTGCGGGTCGGTGGGCATGCCTTCCAATCCGCTGTTTTCGGGGAATTGTGCGTAGCCGAGCAGCCCGTCGTCGGGCGCTACGAATTTCACCGACCACATGTTCATGTACTGCGAAGGGTTCCAGATAGTGGCGGGTTTGATGCTGGTTTCGAGATTGTCCATCGTCGCCCCGTCCTGCCCGATGTTGACCCGGTTGATGCCGTTGGTCGGCTGCCCGAATGGGTCAACGGAGGCGAGGCAAAACTCAAGTTCCACGTCTGCCCCGTCGGGATTCTCGTTCCAGCCACGAGAGCCGAAAATGCGCCGGAAGTCTTCGTTGAGCACCTGCACCTGCGAAATCACCTGCGCATCGGTGATGTTCGGCGCAGTGCCGACTGGTTCGCCATTGTGCAAAACATGCACTACGAGCGGGATGGTGATGATGACCGGGAAGCTTTTTTCGGCAGCCTGGCGCTTGTATTCCTTGACTCTTGGGGCGAGCCATTGCTCAAATTCTTCGAGCGTTCCGAGGTTGGGATTGGCTGCCCGGCGAGCCGCATCCACTTCCATCGAGGCGCAACGGACGACGCCGTCGGGGCCCGGTTGAATGCGTGAAACGTGAAAAGGCGCACGTTTTTGGGCAAACAGAGAGGTTGCCAAAAGCAGCGCCGCCAGCAAATTCAGGGAGTTAAAAAGTCCTTTCATGGTGCGAAAAAGTTTGAATGAATTCAGGAAATCGAGGTTGACAGGGCAAAGGTCAGGGGATGGATTCGCACCTCTTTTTTAGTCTGATGTAGGCAGGGAGACGGGTTAAAAATGGCAGGCGCAACGGCTTGCTCAGGCGAGGAGAATGAAGCAAAGACAAGGGTTTTAGTCAAGCGGCATGGCCTTTTTTGGAAGGTAAAGGCAGGCAGTGCGGCTTTTTTTTTTTGAAAATGATGAGGAAAAAAAAGACCTGCCGAAGTAGTGGCAAGTCTTTTCGACCGAAAAAGGTGTCACCTGGGATTTGGGTATGGAAGTTGAAAAATTGAAAATTTTTCAACTTCCATACCCAAATCCCAGGTGACACCTTTGGGCTAGCTATCGCCAGAAATGATCCAGTAAAATCACATCCTTGCCGGTCAACTCGGAAAGCCATTTGCGAAGCTTTTCAAAGCACCTGGTTTGTTGCCACCAATCGGGTACAGGGATTTTCAAGTCTTTCAGCAAGGGGTGATAGCCTGGCAACTCTTTTTGAATCTCAGCAGCCAAACTGTGAACGACTTTTGCTTCTTTTTCAAGAGAAACCCATCCCTTGCTGTTGCCCATGACGTTGAGGATGGCTTCCACTACTTCATTGGCTTCCTCGTAAATCCGCAGGGCGAAACAAAATTGATGCAAGTAATCGAGGTGCTCTTGCAATATGATCCCATTCGCCGGGGTGCCGTTTGAATGGGCTGGAGCGGAAACATGAACCGTATTGCCGAGGCAGATTTTTCGAACCATTTCCCACCTGAAATGCAGGTTGGGATAGTGAAACTTGTCGCCCCCTTCGGAATAATCTTCATTGTTCAAATAATTGCCCAAGGCTTCCACGTGAGCGCTTCGAATGGAGCGCAGGCTGATTTCATGCAAGGCGTTGATTATCTTGATTTGCAAGTTCAACCGGTCTTCCCGGAGGTCGTCTGCCGGCAACTCGTTTACCAAAATCAAAATCGAAGCCAGCGTACCGGGCAATTCCAATGCGTTGCTTTCGAGGTTTTTATCGAGCCAGCATTGGGCGACGTGAACGGCTGTTTGGCGCAAACCCGGCTTGGAAAGCTGCATGTCCACCCTCGCCCGGTAGAGCAAAAATAGAAGCGCTCGCATTGGGTCTTCTTCCATTTCCATCAATTCCTTGTCTGAAAATCCGGTCTCGAAGTAATCATTCTCGGCAAGCTCTAATTGAATTTCAGCCCTGGACTTTCCCCAATATTCTTTGAAAACGGAGAGCGGGTGGGTCAAGTGATTGTCACCGTTTCGAGGTTTCCATTTTTCCACCGGCAAATCAAGTTGAGAAGGCGGCGTGCCCCAAGCGACTTCCACGCAGTGCGGCGGTCCCTGAATTTTTCGCAAAACCGTTACCCGGAAAAGGTCGTCGCCCAAACTGCTGAGGGAAGATTTTTGCTCCTCGTCAAATTCCTCAAAGCGCTCCGAAGCAGCAATCCCTGAAATCAAAATATTGCTGGAAAGCATCTGAGCCACGAAGGGCGTCGTGCCGGCTTGAGCGGGCATCCGCTCGACCATTCGAACAGCAAGCTCCTTGCCCGGCTTGAGCGAGTTGAATTCATGCGCCACTTCTTTCACGTCCACCATGCTAAGGATGAGTCGCTGATTTTCATCCCGGCATTTGCATACTTTCAACCTGGACGTGGGAAAGGCTTTTCGGAAAACCTTTTCGTCCGGATTTTCAAGCCACGACATCCGCCCGGCAGGCAGCCAATACATTTTTTGCGTTTTCACCGTCCGCATCACGCAGCCTTTCACTCCGCCGTTTTTTGTCACCATGCCTAACATGTCCGCGTGAAGCGGAACGTCAAACGCATCCCTGCTAAAGCCGGGCAAAATGTCGCCGTTTGCCTCCCGCCGTATCCAGATTTGTGAATGGTCTCGGGCTTCCAGGATTTTGTAGAGTTGCGCCCGAAGCTCTGGCTCTCTCCAAACCTCAAATCGCTGAATGTCTTCGATGATTTTTTCCACGTGAATCGAGAGCAGTTCCGTGCCGCAACGCAGCAGCGCAAAATCGTCGTTGAGCATGCCCAGGTAGGTAGCGATGCTTTGTTGACCGGGGCGCAGGAAGGCAGGATTGACCTGGTGGCGGCGGGAAAAGAAGAATTGTGTGCCGTCGTTTGCGGCATAATAACCCTCCATGGTCACGGGCAAGGCGCCGCCGCAATGCTTGATAATTGCGCTCAAGGTTTTCCTTTTCAGGTAAATGCCGCCATCGTTTTCAAGCCCGATGAGCATGGACCCAAGCGGGTCGTCCTCCAACCAAGTTCTTTTTGACCCGGGCAAGACTTCTGAGTAGTCGAAGCCAAGCACATGGAATCTTCCTTGTTCATTTTCACCGATAAAAACCGTGTCGCCAATCAAAGGAAACCTGCCGGGGCTGACCAGGTAGGGCGCTTCCCAGGGGGCGGGCTTCACCACAACCGTCCTGCCTGCGACGTGCGAAACCCTGACAATGAGCGGGTTGAATTCGGCGACGACTTCCTGGAAAACCTCCGGGTGAGGGATTCGTTGCCTTGCCTCGTATTGAAAAAGCCGGAACCTTTCCAGTCTGTTTTTTTTCAGGAAACGCTCCCAGGAGTCGTCGGAAGCATCGGGCGTAGGATTGAAGCCAGGTCGCCCGGTGATTTCTACATAGCCATTTCTTTGGATGGTTAATTCCAGCAACTGCCCTCTTTCCAAGGGTCTTTCGTCGGCAAAACGCAGGTTGTTTTGCTGGTCAATGGCACAAAATGCAGTGTTGCGAATCTCATCCGAGGCAAGAAAGGGGACGATGATGGCAAAAACGCCAACGCCGATTTTCAGCGCACCGCCTTCTTCGCAAGTGAAAGGAGCCATGCAACGTTGGTTGCCAATGATTGTCCGGTTGGCGCTGGCATATTTTCGCAGGTGCAGGCGCTCGATTTCAAACGGGCTTTCGGAAGCAAGACTGAAAAACAGCGCATCGCCCTCGGCGCAGTTTTGCCAATTGAAAGTGGCAAGCGGAAATTGCCCGCTACCGTAGTTGTACTCCACGACTTGGGGCGTCAGTTCTGCCAGCCTGCCGGGAGAAATTTCTACCCAAATTCGGTTGGGTTCATTGGGTGCATCGGGTTCAACCATGCCAACGAAGGTCATTTGCTGAGGTTCTTTCTTTCCTCGCAGTGCCGCAAATATTTCGTCAACGGGAAAACCGTAGTTGAGCCAAGCCTTCTTGCCGGGTCGCAGGTGCATGCTGCCCAAGTGATTTTCCATGAAAACCAAGGGTCCCTTTGCCGCATTGTGCTTGCCGGTTTTTTCCATTTGAACGAAAATCGGGCGACCGGGCGTCAACACCCAATGTCCCGTTTCTTCGTCGTGGTATTTCCAGCAAGCCCGGTCGAATTGTGATTGCAACTCCCTCGCAGGGCAGCTCCGAAAACTTAGCAACTCCCACTGCAAGGGAATAATCTCGCCCTCTTCGTCTATCGAGGTGAAAAACGCCAACCCATTTTGCACCTTGATTTTTCCAACGGGCGGCGCCCAGGGCGGCGGCAAGATGAAAAAGCCTGCCCGGTGTTGACCGCCTTGCCAGAGCTTGACGATTTTCGGGTGACTGCCAGCCATGATTGCTTTCAAATCCTCCTCGATTTTTCTTCCCTGGCTTTTAAAAACCGCCGGTTCGACGTTGGGCAGCCCGCCGATGCTGAAAAAGTCACGTTCTGCCAATTCCTTCAACTTGCCGGGTTTGTTGATGTCGTCCTGGCGCAGCAAGGGATTTTTTGGCAAAGCCACCGCCCATCGAGCCTCGGTACCGACGTAGTCGAAATCGGAAAAAGCAGCAAATTCCAGGTCATAAATGACTTGCCGATCGCTGGCGAGAGAAACTTTGAGCCGGTCGCCCTCCTCCAGATTTTCCGGGCAATTGCGCACGTTTCCCTTTTTGCCTCCCCTGTCTAATTTTAAAAAGATGCCGGGGCGAAGCTCTACGGTGAAAGGGATATCTTCCCCACCCGCCCGCAGCACGGTCACCAACACGTCTTCATTTTTCCCGATGAGGTCTCGAAGAATGCTGGGCGAGCGGGGCGGAATGTTGGAGGTCATGCTGAAAAACAGGCGCTCCTCATTTTGGCTCACCCTGGCAATCACCCAAGAGCCTTTTGGAAAAAAATCGGAATCCCCGGCTGATTTTTTTCGCTTGCGGTACTCGAACACCCTGCCCAGGATATCCTGCCTGGCGGAAAATTGGCGCTTGCGGATACCTGGCTTGGCGGCTTTGAAATCTTCGCCGACGTCTTTGGGTGAAATGCCTGACAAGGGTGACAACTCCAGGTGGTAATCGTTGCCGCCAGCCCTCTCCGCCACTGTGCCCGATTCGAAGAACAGAATCTCGCCGCTCTTTTGCAAGGGCAAGGCTTCGTCGGGGCTTTCCCCTGCAAAAGACAGCCAGACGTGGTCGAAAATGACTTCGCTGCCGAGGCTTCGCTCGAAAGCCCGCTCGTCGAGCCGCCCGAAAATGAGGACGGGTTTTTCCTCGTTTTTTCCCTTCGACAGGCGGTCAAGCAAGAGCGCCGGGTTGCGCATTTTGGCGTGGCGAACGTGGAAATCATAGCTCGAATTGGTGGCAAGCTGGCTGCCGCCGGAAATAGCGTCCACGATTACCTCGTCCTTGTTTTCCACTAATTTGAGCAGATGAACGAACTGGTAATTTTTGCGCTGGCGATAGACTTTGCTGCTGTCGCAATACTTGATTTCGAAGCTTTGAATGTCCAAACCCAAAATCGGGCTATCGCCTTCGCCTCGCCCTCTTTCGACGAAACTGACGGCTTCCACCCAGTCCATCATGCCGAGGATGCAACCTAATTTTTCAACGGGTTTGTTGTCAACCGTCAAGTGGCTCATGGGCAGGGTCAGGCACACGCCGAAGCCCCATTCGAAGCGGAAATGAGGCTCGGCATACGCTACGTCTTCCCGTACCGGGTGCTTTTTTTCACTGCCCACCACGACCAACGGGCGCTCGTGCAGGTCAACCGTCGCGCCAATTTGTTCATCGGGGAAAAATTTTTGCCGGAAAACATCGGGCGAATAATCATGCCTGCGGAACGATGCCTCGACGCTGAAAAGATTGTCCGGCTCGGCTTGCACCAGCACGAACTCAGCCGTTTTCAGGTATTTGTTGACGGTGAGGTAAGCGCCTTCGCCTTTTTTCAGGGCTGCTTTTTTGCCCCAAAGTTCTTGCCCGGACGCAGAAATGGACGCCGGCAAGAGTTGCAGCTTGGTGTCCGCCAGGGTGACGGATTGGTCTTTTTCATCAAAAATGCCGTTGAGCGGGACAGGATTCTGGAGGTATTCCCCCAGGGCTTTTCGAGCCAACTCTATCTTTTTGTTGACTTTTTTCTCGACAGGTTTCGAGTCGGAAGCGAGCTGGTTTTCTATTTCTTTTGACTCGGAAATTACCTGCGGCGCAGTTACTGCGGGTCTGCCCGGATGAGGTTTGGGCGCTTGCTGCACGGGCGCTGCATCGAGCGCAAACTCAAAAATCCGCTGAAAATCAAAACTGCCGTCTTCCTGGCGGAAAGGTTTCAGCCGCACGTATGCCAGCTTTTTCCGCCGGGGCGATGGCTCGCCGCTCCGCTTTGCCATCATCATTTTTGTTCCTTGCGCCACCGGCACACGCAAGTCTGCCGTAGTTTCCAGACCGGAGGGTATGCGCCATTCGGAGGCATAAACTTCGCTTTCTTCGCTGTCGCCGCTCCATTCCAGGAATTCCGGTTGATTGAATTTTCGGGCAAGGTGGCGGGGCAGCCGGAGCAAAATGCCGTTGCTGCCCTCTTTTTCAAAGTACCAGTCTTTGCGCTCCTCGTCCGCTCCGACGAAAAAGCTGTCGGACGGGATTTCCTCGACATCTTCCAGCGTCCAGGTTGCCCGCAGGTTGATGACTTTTTGAAAAAACTTGGCTTCCACCTGGTTTCCCTTCACGCGGGCTTCCAAAAACACGCCTGGTTGGACGGGGCTTTTCAGCTTGGCAAAAACTTCAAAGTTGGAAGGGCTTAGACCCGTGAAATCTTGAAAATTGCCGCCCGGCGCTTTCCAATGCACCTCGAAATATTTCTCTGCCGTGCCGACCAGGAATCCTTCCAGCCGGGTTTCCTGTCGCAAGTTTTCATGCAGATAGTTTTTGTCAAAAATCAGGACAGGCAACATTTTCAGCTCTCTCATATTGATGTAGGATACCCGCAACTGCCTGTTTCTCAGCATTTTTTTGTTCAGCGGCGCATCAATTTCCAGTGGCAGCAAGCTCAAGGTCTCCGTTTCCAACTGCATCAAAATGCGGAAGCGGGTTTTGCAACTGACACGACCATAGGGGTCGGGCTTCGGTGTTCCTTTAATATCGAGGATGTCGTCACTTTCCAACATGCTGCCAAAGTCTAGCTTGCTCACCTCGTCGAGCATGGTCAGCGGCACTACCAATCTTTCTTGGTCAACCTTTTTGACTATCACCGTTGCTTTCAATTGATCGAACATCGTCCAACTTTCAATCGAAACAAGTGATTCGGTTTTTCTAAACGGCTGGTTCTTTTCGTCGTCCCAATTCACCTTGATTTTCCTGGGAAAGCCTTCCACTTGTTCATCCGGCTCGACAAACCATTGCTCCCTGATGTGCCCATTTTCCCGCCACTCTTCCAGATGAGCGGTCAAAAAATCAAAGCCCAATTTTTCGCCGCCGCCCGCGTCGAAAATGTGCGCCCAGCGCCAGTTGCGGTCGTCGAATTGGGTCAAGCCGGGGTATAGTTTTTCCAATTTTTTATCCGGTTCCACCTCTGCCACTATTTCGAGCAGGACTTTTCCCTGCCGGAAAACGGGGCGGACAGTGAGCAATTCGCCGGTTAAATCTTTGGAAGATTGGAAGAAGGAGCGCAGCGGCAGCGCCGCTGCCTGGTCGTTTTCCGGCTCCAAAAAATGCGCTTGCCGCAGGTGAAAATGGATGCCGGGCGAGGTCGAAAAAATCAGCGTTCCACTCGCTGGTTCTTCCCGCACGAAAGCCAGGACGGCTTGCCCTGCGAAGTAGTCCACCCAAAGCAACAATTCAGGCAAGCCGAATGGGTACGGCTCGCGAGCGCCTGTTTCAGGGTTGAACCGAGTCCAGAATTTCACCTTTTCAAGTTCTTGCTGGCGGGTGGAAAAATAAGTCAGCCAGCCTGCTACGTCTGGGAATGCTAATTGGAGCGGGATGATGTTTTTGCCAAGTTTCCTGGCCGAAAGATTGGGCAGCAAACCTTCCCGGACGCCGGTCTCGGCAGTCATCTTCAAGGGTTTGACGCTCTGCAAATTCCAGTTGTCTTTCGTGACCCGGATGTCAAGCAGCACCCAAGCGCCGGGTTTGATGTCTTCTTCCCAAGGTCTGCCGGGCGGCAGTTCCTGGCGCAGGTGAAATTTCAAGCCGCAGTTGAACAGGCGGATTGCCCAACCTTCGGGGTACCAAGCATCTACGCAGCGAGCGAGCACGTCTTTCAGGTTCACTTCCTCGCTTTCGCCAATTCTTTTCAGTTGGTACTGAGGCTTTTCAAAAAGCGAAATGTACTTGCCTGAGGCTTTGTGAATGGGGTCGAAGACAACTTTCACCTGACCGGAGTTGGGGTTGACCACTGCCCGCTTGATTTTGAAAGGCTGAACGTCTTTCAAGGCTTCCACCCGGCTGAAAGTCTGCCCGTTGCGCCGCACGTACGACAATTCGTAAGTATCCGTATGCTCGTTTTGCTTGTCCCGTTCCGCCTGACATTTGGCTTTGGTCATGGCTTCCATTTTTTCGAAGAGTCCTTTGGAACTTGCCGGGGCGTTTTTCTTTGTGTTCCAGGCGGAAAAAGCCAGGCGGTGAAAAAGGGATTCGACCACCTCCGCCCGCAGCCAATGCCAGGCTTCCTGTTCGGGCAAGCCCGCACTGGTTTGCGCAAAATCCTGGTTGCCTCCTTCCGAAAAAAAGCGGAGGGAACTGAGCACCGATAGCTGAAGAGTGCCCACGCCCTCTTCTTGGCGGACGGGTTTCAAAATGCCGTTTTCGTGTGGGAAAATAACTTCCAGCAGGCGGTGCAATTCGTAAGGCGAGCCAAATTCGAGCAAGAGCCGGGCAATGGAAATGGCATCTGTTAAAAACATGCCGATGGGTCTGGCGATGAAAGCCTCCAAAATTTCCACGAGCCGGATTTTTACGAAGCGATGCAAATCTCGGCGGGAGTCAATGGATTTGAGCGTGTTTTGGAATTCCTCATACCACTGAGCATTCAAGTCATAGTCTCCTTCGTAAACGGTGGTGGAAAACCACCGCTCGATATTTCGCTCTACCCAGCGCAGGTCTTTTTTCTCTTCGTCCCAGGCATGGGTAGTCCAAAAAGCAGCTTCCACCGCGCCGGTTAGCAAAAACTGCTGCGCCCAACACCCGCTGGGCGGGCTGGCGACGAGGCGGTTTTTTAAAGCATTGAATTTTCCTTCGCGCCAATCGAACCGGGCAAAGTGCGCACCGGGGTCGTCCTGATGCCTAAGCAAAAAGCGGAAAAGCAGGTGAAATTCGAGCACGTCTATTTCGCTGACGACGGGTGGTTTTTCCCACTCTTTTTGTTCTTTCTCGAAAATCCTGCGCACCGCGCTTCCCTCTCCTTCGAACCAATCGAGCGCCCGGCTGCCTGCGCAGGCAAGCGGGAAGGCGACGTTTGCCCAAGCAAGCAAGGTTTTTGGCAACACGTTGCAGTAAAAAAACCATGCATCTCCGCGAGGTTGATTCGGGTCGTCCAACAGGCTTCCGAAAATATCGGCGGTCAGGGAAGGGAAAAAGCCCTGGGCGATTAACTCGCACTGCCTTCTCATCCACAAGCCGAGCGAGGAGAGCGGCAAAGGCAGCGCGAGCTGCGATTTTTGAGGGTTCTTTTCGTCAAATTTCAAGCTGTTCAAATGGTTGGAAAACAGCGACAAAACGTCGCTTCCATGCAAAAGCAGGCGAGCCATTGCAGATTGAACTTCAGGCGGAATTGCCTGCGGAAAATCACCTTGCAAAATATGCTGCGCAACAAAAAAGGCATTTGCCAAGCGGAGCAACCCGGCAGCGTTTCCAGGTTCAATATAATAAGGTGACTCCCGGTAGCCCCGGTGGGAAAACCAGGGTGAAAAAAACAGCCACGACGGGTATTGCTTATGCAGAAATTGCTCGGCGAATTGATCGTTTTGGCTTTTCCGCCCTTCCACATGGTAGCGCCCGATGGGAATTTCCCTGCCTGTTTTCACCTCCGCCAACACCTGGAATATCTCTTCGACCAAGCAAATTTCGTCTGGCAGTTCCCTGTTTCTGCCCGGCGGCAGCATGGGCAAGTTGGAGATGATTGCTTTTTCCGGGAATGCTTTTGAAGGCTCCCATAATTTTGGCAATTGCTCCAATAGCTTGGAAACATCCACCAAAAGCAGCACATTTACTTGCGCAGCTTGCCAATAGGTGACAGCCAGGGCAAGCCAGTCTTCCCGCTTTTTTCCACCTGCACGTTCCACCAAAGCCGACAAATTATCAGCGTGGCGGGGGTTGCGGGAAAATGGGAACCAACCTTCTCCGAGCAATATTTGCCGGAAATGACCCAGCGACAGGTACTCTTCGAGCAGCGCCGCCCCGGGGTCTTTGATTTCCTGAGCCAGCCGGGCGCTCCGGCAGTCGGCATATACTTGAACCAGATCGGGTTCAAGCACGAAACAAGGGCTTGCCTTTTCCATGGCTGCCACGCCGGGCAAGTCGCGCACCGGGAGCCATTTTCGCGCTGCCAATTCCAAATAAAAATAACCCGCCAGTATAAATGCCTGCCTGCCGAAGCGGTAATTCAAGGCATCTGACAAAAACTCCGGCAGCAAGGAATTTTCTTTCCATTCATTTTCCACCAACGCGGAAAACTGCTCGTCCCGCGCCAGGAAATGCAGGGCAGCCAACAGCAAGGTTTGTGGCAAAAAATCAATCAACGCCAGGTAAGGAATGGCTAATTGTCCAGATGAATCTTGCGCCGGGGCTTGATTTGCCACCTGCGCAATGGCATTTTTCAGATTGCCCCGGACGCCCCAGTTGCTATGCGAAAGCACGGCGTCGAACAAATCGGCAAGCGGATTGGCGGCATCGCTGTCGTCGGAAGAAAGGCTAATGTCTTGCAAGTAGTCCTTCAACTTTTTCAAATATGCCTTGAAAGAATCGCCAAAATCTGGCGGCAAGTCCTCCCGGCGCAGGGCGTCCAAAGCGGCGGGCAGAATATAAACTTGCTGCCAGGCATCCAGCCTTGCAAGCTCTTTGAATGCTCCGGCAACCAGTTGTACGCCGGATTCAGGATTGTGCAGTGTTTCAAGTATGGAAAGAAAAACGGAAGCTTCTTTTGGCGGTATCTTCAAGCAAGCGCAAAAATACCAGCCGGCGAGTGGGCGAAGGTTACCTGTCATCTGAATGGGTGCGTTTGTTTTTGGATAAAGAAATGTCGAAGGCGAATGTAAAAAAAACTTTGGTGTTTCCTAATCTGGTGAAGCCAGGGCGAAAATCGAGCGAAATGGTGTCAACTTGGATTTGGACATGGAAGGTGAAAAATTAGAAATTTTTCACCTTCCATGTCCAAATCCAAGTTGACACCTTTAGCATATGTTTCGTCTTGCCGATTGGGCAAAGGATTCAGCATCTGGCATGTTTTCATTTTTCTTTTCCCTGAAAAAGAGGTCTTTATTATCCGCATCGAGCAAACAAATTTCACGGAGCAAAGAAATGCTGAGTGGCAGCCGGAATATTCGTTGCCAAAAGCCCGGTTGTTGTTTGCCGCGCAAACCCTGGGCATGGGTTGAAAAATAAGCATGGGGAAGGCTGGCGCCGGATTTTGCAAAATAATTCCACTTGGTAAAACTCGCATTTTCGAGATATTCCGTCAATGCGCCGGTATCGCCTGTTTGCAATATTCCCGATAATTCCCTGATTTCAATACAAGATAAAGCGCAATCCTCCTCATTAAATAGCGCATGGACCATGTCGAATATTGTTTCCTTTTCTTCCGGGAAGCGGCAAGCCCGGCGCAGCATCGCTAAAAATAAATCAGGCTGCCTCTCATATTCATTCGCCGCCCGGCGGAGCCATTCATTGCTATGTTTTGCCGCCAAAATATAGGCATCCCAATTGGCGTCGGAATTGCCAATGAATTTAAAGAGAATATGCTCGATTTCCGGGTCATTGCATTCCATGCAAGCCTGTATCCATGCGGGTAATTCGCTTTCCGGTTGTGCTTTCAGCACTTGGAGGAAGAATTGATTTTCCATCCAAACTATGCCCTGCAATACTTCCTTCTTTTCATTCCAATCGGGTGAATTTTTCTTTTCATTGTATTTCTCCAAAAACATCTCGACCACCTTCCTTTTATGCTGGTCAACGTCGATGTTTTCAGGTTTTGGCGCCTTGTTCAGAATAGGAATCATTTGCTCGAAACGCCGTTCGTCCTCGCTTCTTTCCGGCTCCGGCGGGAGCGGCGTCTGGTGCATAGGTTTTTCAGAAACAAAAAAACATTCCCGTTTGAATTCGGCTTGTTTGGCAAACAGGTCTTTCAGTGGTTTTTCCAAACCAACCTGCATATCATCCGCTGTAAAAACAAAGACAAATGAAAAATCAGGAAAGGCATTTGTCCATTCTTCAACATAGCTCCATTGGTCTTTAATTTGGGTTACGATTCCAATATGAAAACCAGTTGGAATTTCATTGTAAAAGCGGATTCGTTCTGCAAGAGCCTTTGCTAATTCACCGTCTTGTTCAGCCAGCAATTGCCCAAAAGATTCGATATTTCGAGGAGCAGGAATATTGGTAATATCCATTTGCAGCCAACATATTGAAACAGGTGCGTCGTAGCCGTCATGTTCCCGGATTAAAACTTCCGTCCAGGCAAGCGCCTCGTAAAGTTTAGGCGCTGATTGCTTGTCATTTACCAGGCATACACCAATAATTGGCTGGCGCGAAAGCCCCCACAACAGGCAAAGGTTTACCGCCAATGTTGCCTCCCGCCACTTCGGTTTTTCAGGAAATTGCTCCAATTCTTTTTTGCTCAGAACCATGGCAAGCAAAGTCTTAGAATCACCTCCACGTCGAGCGGGCGGCAGCGCCAGGCAAGGGTCTAATTTTGTCTTGAAAGAAGGCAATTTCCAATTTAAAGATTGGATGGCTGCCACGTCATCCTCTTTGTAAAATATTCCCCAAAGGCTTTTTTGGGAAATATTTTTAATGGAAGATATGCCGCGATATGTTTCAAATTCAACCTCGTTGTTTTTCATCAATACCGCATTTTTTGCGGCACTGAATGCCTCTTGAATTTTACAGTCAACTTCAATAAATCTTTCAAAAAAGACTTTGGCAAAATCCTTTGCAAGATGGTCATCCACCGAGGCATGTGTGCCAATAATGACCTTGACCCCGTTGTTCAGCATTTCCTTGACCATTCCGGCGGTGGAGCAACCGTTGAGTAGCACTGCTTTCAGATTTTTGCAGTCACCCAATATTGGCGCAAGCCCTTCCAAATGGGCTTTGCCTTTCAGCAATTCCAAGCCTTCCCGGGTTGCGTGACCGGAATATGCAAAAAATTCAAGCCGGTGGCTGTCGTTGCCTTGCAACATTTCCCTAATCATTTCTGGCGTTGCATTCTGCTCCAAAAAAAGCTCATAATTGCCCAGGCGGGAGCGGGGAAGCAATAATTTTCGAACCTCTAAACATTCTTTATCCAATGCTTCAAGTGGATGGGTTGCATTGTTTGCGTAGGCGATATAAATCAATGGTAATTCGTGCTTGTACATGGCAGCTAAAAAATTGGTTTAAGTTATTGCAATCTGCTGGTTTTAAATGGTTGAATTAAGTTTAAGGCACATGCCGGCGTTTCAACCCGAACCGACATGCGCCGCAAACTTATCGCCGTTGCAAGACTTATTTGCTTCATGTTGAAATGGCATGGCATCTGGCGTCTTGCCCTTTTTACTTTTGCCTTTTCACTTTTACCTTTTGCCATGCGAATCCAACTCAAGCGCCTCAACCAATCCGTCCATTTCGAATGCGCCAACGAGCACGGTAACCTCGTCCACACCGACGGCAGCCCCGCCATCGGCGGCGAAGGCAAAGGCGCCCGCCCGATGGAGTTGCTGCTGATGAGCCTCGCCTCGTGCAGCAGCATTGACGTGGTGGAAATTTTGAAAAAAATGCGCCAGCCGCTCGAAGATTTGCAGGTGGAAGTCACCGGCGAACGGACGGCGGGCGAAGTGCCAGCCGTTTTCAAAAAAATCCACCTGGCTTTTCACCTCGCCGGGCAACTCAAGTCTGAAAAAGTAGAGGAGGCGATTCGGCTGTCCGTTGAAAAATATTGTAGCGTCGCCAGGATGCTGGAGAAGACGGCGGAAATCACCTGGGATTTTACGCTTTGACAACTCGGATTAGAAAGCCTGAAAGGATTTCTAAGCCTCTTAATGGAGCAACCTTTCCGAAAGCCGATAGCTATCGGCTTTCGGAAAGGTTGCCTCACTTCAATTTTACCAAGTTGTTTTGCGCATCTTCCTAAAAATCAAGGCTTTCCAATCTCTTCGAGCTTGGAAATCCTTTCCATTGCAATGAAATTCGAGACCATCGCCATTCGCCTGCAAACCGAGCGCAGCCAGCACCGGGAACATAGCACGCCTATTTTCCCCACCTCCAGTTTCGTTTTCGACGATGCCGAACAGATGCGTTCGCTGTTCGCCGACGAGCAGGAAGGAAATATTTACAGCCGTTTCACCAATCCGAATTGCCGGGAATTCGAGCAAAAAATGGCGGCGCTCGAAGGCGTGGACGATGCCGTTTCTACCGCCAGCGGCATGGCGGCAGTGGTCGCTTCGATGCTGGCTTGGCTGAAAACGGGCGACCACCTGCTTTCCACCAAAGCCATTTTCGGCGCAACGCACACCGTTTTGACCAAATGGCTGCCCCGGTGGGGCATCGAAGTAAACTGGCTGGATGGCTCGATGCCTGAAACCTGGCAGGCTGCCGTGCGACCGAACACCAAAATGCTTTTCCTGGAAACGCCTTCCAACCCTGGTTTGGATATCATTGACCTGGAAGTCGCCGGTCGTTTCGCAAAGTCTAACAACCTGATTTTCAACGTGGACAATTGCTTCGCAACGCCTTACCTGCAACAGCCCGCCCGCTTTGGCGCAAACTTGATTACCCACTCCGGCACCAAGTTTTTGGACGGGCAAGGGCGGGTGCTCGGCGGCGTCGTGGCGGGAAATTGGGAGTTGGTGGCGGAGGTGCGGAATTTTTGCCGCAGCACGGGTCCCGCGCTCTCGCCTTTCAATGCCTGGTTGCTATCGAAAAGCCTCGAAACCCTCGCCGTCCGCCTCGACCGGCACTGCGAAAACGCCCTGGCGCTCGCTCATTTCCTGCAAAACCACGAGCAGGTTGCGAAGGTGACCTACCCATTTTTAGACAGCCACCCGGCGAGCGCCATCGCCAAAAGGCAAATGAAAAGCGGCGGCGGCTTGGTGACTTTTGAGGTGAAAGGCGGCTTAGAGCAAGGTCGCCGTTTCCTGGATTCGTTGAAAATGCTCTCGCTCACTGCCAACCTCGGCGACACCCGAACCATCGCCACGCACCCCGCTTCGACGACTCATGCGAAAATGCCGGAAGCTACCCGCCTCGAAGCGGGCATCGGCAACGGGCTGATTCGCATTTCCGCCGGGCTGGAACACATTGACGATATTATTGAAGACATTGACCAAGCTTTGTTGAATTAGGATGTGTGGGATGTTCAAGGATATTAAGGATTTGGGCGGTGAGTCGTGTGCCCGTGCCCATGCTTTATATACTTGGACATCC
>CAZHLB010000044.1:0-17774 GCA_964533005.1 uncultured Saprospiraceae bacterium | reverse complement strand
GGTGTGCCGGTGCCGTTGAGTTGCACGTCAACGCCTTCGCAATATGCGCCGCCGCCGGTGACGGAGGCGATTGCAGGCGTCGGGTTCACGGTGACCGTCGTGCAAACAGGCGTTCCCACACAGTCGTTGGAAGAAGTTGTTTCCAGGCAATACTCACCTGCTTCATTGCTGGCAATGTCAGACAAATCCAAAGTGACAGTCGAGCCGCTTGCAGCAGTCCCGGTATCAACCGGGTTGCCGTTGAGCGTCCAGGTATAATTGATGGTCGTGCCGTCGGCGATGGTGACAGTTGCGGAAAGCGAAACATCTGACCCAGCGCAGTATTCGCCGCCGCCAGCTATGGCGCCGCCTTGCACTTCGGGCAAGGGGTTCACCGTGACCGTCACGCATTGTGTTTGCGAAGCACAATCTGCAGCATTATTAGCCGATACGACGAGGCAGTAATCGCCATTTTCCGGGTCGGGAATCGTCACCGGGAAAGGCCCGCCCCAGGGCGCAGTGTCGGTGAAAGTGAAGCCGTTGGGACCCGTCCAAGTGTAGGTCACATCGGTAGTGCCGGTAGCCGTGTTGGTGCCGGTGAGGGTCAGCGGCTGGTTGTCGCAGACGGAAGCAGTGGGTTCGACAGACGCGACCGGGTGGGCTTGGAAAGTAACCTCCGCACACACCAAAGCAGAGTAACAGCCGGTTTCAAGCGATTTGATGGAGCAGCACACAAACCCTGGCTCAGTCATGATGAGGGTGACGATATCGTTTCCACCTGCCGTGTCCGTGATTTGAATGCCACCCGGAAAATTGCAGGTGTATTGAAAGCTGTCAATCCCAGGCGTGGTGTTGGTGAAAGTCAAAAACGCCGTGTCGCCTTCGCAATAAACGCCACTGCCGGAAATCACAGACATCACCGGGTCGGGATTCAGCACGATGTCCACGACGCCGGGAGCGCCGCCGCAGCCGTTGTTCGACAAAGTCAACGTGTAAGGACCAGAGCCCCAGTTGCCAAGTGTCTGATATTCAGCGCAAATGAATTCGTCGCCGGAGGCAATGCCTTGAAAAGTTTGCCCATTCGGGCAAGTCCAAACCCAGTCGAAGTCGGCGATGCCCGGCGTTCCGTTTTGACCGCAAAGGATGATGGTATCCCGCTCGCAATAAGTGCCGCCGGGGGTGAGGTTGACAATGATGGGCGTCAAAAACACCTCCACCGAAACCGATTCAGGTCCATCGGAGCAACCCAAATCAGTGATGATTTCAAGAGAATAAACTCCGCCTTGCACAAAGGTCACGCTGTCAATCGTTGCCGTGAAAGGTCCGTCCGCATCGGTGGTGTCGGTGAAAACGAAGCCATTTGGACCCGTCCAGGTATAAATCACCGAGTCTGCCGAACCCGTGCCTTCCGCACTCAAAGTCAATTCAGCGCCTTCGCAATATTGCCCGTCGCCGCTCAGGTTGGTGATTTGGACGCCTTCCGAAACGGTCACGTTGACCTCGACCGGCTGCGAAACACAACCGGATTCGGAAGAGAGCGTCAAGGTGTAAATGCCTGAATCATCAGGCGTTGCGTCAGTAATTGTTGCCGTGAATGGTCCCGAACTGACGGTTGTGCTGGTGAAAATGAAGCCGTTTGGACCCGTCCAGGTGTAGGTGATGTCGCCTGCATCCACCGTATTCGTCGCTGAAAGCGTCAAGTCGTCGCCCTGGCAAATGGTGGCGTCCGGCGTGACGTCGGTGACGTTCAGACCATTGATAACGTTGATGGTCAACGAAGCCGGGTCGGAAAGACAGCCCAACTCGGAGGTGAGTTGTAGCACGTAAACGCCTGAATTGTCAAGGGTTATAGCAGAAATTGTAGCTTCATACGGCCCATCGCTGTCGCCAATTGCGCTAAAGAAAAAGTTTGGACCCGTCCAGATATAAGTGACGAAGCCGGTGGTTGCCGCCGAGTTGGTGGCGGACAAAATCACGTCTGAGCCGAGGCACACGTCGCCATTCGGACTGAGGTCAGCGGCAATTGGCTGCGGGTCAACGGAAATCGTCGTGCTTTGAGGCGAGGACTGACAGCCGCCTGCAGTGGTCAAAACCAGCATGTAAGTTCCACTTCCATTGAGCGGCAAATCATTCAGTGGCGCAACAAAAGGACCTAATTCAGAAGCGGTGTCGCTGAAAATGAAGCCGTTCGGACCCGTCCAGGTGTAAATGATGTCGCCTGTTCCTGGCACGACGTTTTGCGCCGTGAGCAAGAGGTTCACCCCTTCGCAAAAACTACCGCTTGGGCTGATGGCGCTGATTTGCGGGATGGTATTGATGTCAATTCCAACCGATTGCGGCCCAGCCACACAGCCTGCCGGCGTAGTCAAAGTCAGTATATACGTGCCTTCAAAAGTGGCGTCCATGTTGGTCAAAGGCACACTGAAAGGTCCGTCGCCGTCGGTGGTGTTGGTGAAAAAGAAGCCATTCGGACCCGTCCAAGTGTAGGTGACGGAATTGATGCCGGGCACGACACTCGTGGCAGTCAGCACAGTGCTTGAGCCTTCGCAAAAATTGCCGCCGCCGCCCAATCCGGAGATTTCTGGCGTCGGCTCGACATTCAGGCTCGCTTGCACAGGTTGACCTGAGCAGCCTGCGTCGGAAGCGTAGGTCAGCGTGAAAGCGCCTTCATTTGCCAGGCTAACGGTTGGTATGGTCACACTCATCGGCTCGTTTCCAGCCACCGTGTTCGTGAAGTTGACGCCTGGACCCGACCAGGTGTAGGTGATTTGGTTGATGCCCGACGTGGTGTTCGAGGCGCTCAAAATCACCTCCGCTCCTGCGCAATAATCGCCGCCGCCCGTGACTGCACTGGCTTGCGGAGCAGGATTTACCGTAACCGGAATGCTCACCGGACTACTAGCGCAACCTTGCGCATTCACAGCAGAGACTGAAAAATCACCTTCATTATTTTCACCCAGAACAGCAATACTCACCGAGCTGGTGTCGCCTGCGGCAATGGTTTCCTGGAAAAAGAAACCGCTCGGTCCGACCCAGGTGTAGGTTAGGTCGCCTGCGTCGGGATTGGTGTTGCGGACGCTAAGGTTCAGGCTGCCGCCGTCGCAGAAATTGCCGCCGCCTTGCACTAATTCGAGGGCAGGAGTGGTGAGGTCGCAGAGGCAATTGTTGACAATGTTAATCGTGAGTTCCGTCACGTCCACCTGGAATTCTACGAAAAACCACTGGTCAATGTACTTGTCGTTGCCTGCGTTGCCTGAATAAGTGTAGGGGATGGTCGTCGGCTGAGGGTCTCCCGGAGCGCCGCCGCCGCTCACCGGGCCGCCGATGTCGGAGTGGTCGTAATAAAAAAGGTTGCCCGGGTTGCCTGGCAGGGGGTTTGCCCACTGAAAAGTCACGCCGCCGGGGTTGTTTTCAACGTCCGTCAAAGCGATGTGCAACTCACCAAACTGGATAGTTCCCCGAAAACGAAGGGTGAAATTGGTTTGGGCGGGAATCAAATTGCCAAGACCATCTTTCATGTCCCATGCCACAGAATCCAAGCCGCCGGTGATGGAAGCTGTGATTTTTCTATCCACCGGGTCGGTGAAAATGCCGTTGTCGTTCAGGTCAAGTTCAAGATTGACCGTGCCGCCGAGGTTGGTTTCAAAGACAAAATAAGCGGTGTCGCCTACCTGGAAGACGCCTGGGCTGCAACCTGGACTGACAACATAAAGCGTGTCCAAAGTCAGCGCCTCCTCCTGCGTAAAAAGCCAGGTGGTATGAGCGTTGTTCCTGAAAATATCAGTAACTGGCGCAAACTCAGGCATGGTCGTGTCCGGCTCGTTGAAGAAGATTTTGTTGTTAATAAGCCCGTCAAAATCCTCCGCTTGTGGCTCGTAGAGATAAATATCGTTGGGTATCCAAGTCGAAGGGTCGTCGCTTCGGGTGAAGTCGGTTTCAGCTTTTGACAGGTAAATGGGTTCCCGATTGCCATTCACCAAGCCCAACGAGTTGGAAGAGATGGGAAAGCGGAAAGGGTCTGCGTCGTTGATGTTCACCTCATACAAATAGCCATCCGAGGTCAGCACATAAAAGGTGGGGGAAGTGGAAAAGCCATTTCCGTTGATGAGGGAAATATGTTCATTGGTATAGACCCTGCCTTCCTGCATGGCGCCGCCATTGTTTCCCGCTGAGCCGGTGGTGATGGTGATGTCCCAAGCGAGCACGACCCGGCGTGTGTTAGGCTGGTCAGCGGCTCTGGTCCAAGCATAGTTGTTGGCGATGTTGTTAAACCCAGCGACTGAATAGGATGGGTAGTCAAAAATGACTGTCCAAATACCTGCTTGGTTTGCAGGCACTGGCACCACGCCAGGTTCGTAACCACTGCCGCCAGTGGGACCTGCCATTTCTTCATCAATGTCGTCAATAATTGCCAAGCCTGAACTCGTGCCGGTATTGTCAAAGGTGGCTACCAGTGCGCCTTGCGGATTGTACACACGGATGTAGCCGCCTTGAATTCCCACGTGGCTGGAGCCTACGTTGATGAATTCGCCGGCGTTGGCAAATACTTTCAATTGCTGAGGGTCACGGGTGTCCAAAAACATTCGGAAACCAGGGTAACCGATGAAGTCTTTCGACCCTTCCGCCCAAAGCGAAGTTGCGGTAGCTCCGAAAAGCAAGGCGAACAAGAGGCATGGCAAGACCTGCCGCTTGAAGTTGCCCGGAGCTCGTTCTGTCTGAAGTAAGGATAATTTCATCTGTCCGGATTTTATGAATATGTAGGAGTTAGCGATTTAAAAGAAACAGGCACAGGATAGACTCATGCGAAGCGAACAAGACACTGGTTTAAGGAGAATTTTTCTCAACCGTACAATACGAAACCCCTGCAGGATTGTTGCCGGGCGGGAGTTGGCAATGAAATAGTGGTGGAAAACTTGGCAGTGTAGCTCTCGGAATCCCCTTAGCGGAAGTGTGCAAATTGAAGGGGGTTGACTGGTGAAGGTAGTGGACGTTTTGTTTCATTCGAGTTTTCTCTGAAAGTGTGCCCAAAAGTATTCAACTGTTTTTTTTTTCCTCAAACTTTTCAGGCTTTAATTTTCCACAATGACGCCTGATAACCAATTTTTTAGGGGTTTCAGGATTTCAGGTTTCAGGGTTTCAAGGTTCAGTTCCGTGAAACCTTTGAAACCCTGAAACCTTGAAACCCTGAAACCTCTACTTTTTCCGGCGGAACATTTCCAGAATGGCAAGGGAAAGGAACAAGGATTCTTCGTCCCGGCTCATTTCGCTCAGAAATTCAAATGCTCTGGGGTTGAATTTGCTGCTTTTTTGGGGATTGGTCAGGCTGCCCATTTCTTTGCCGCCTACCTGCACCGGGAGGAGTGCCTGGTCGCCACTCTGGTTGATTTGAGCCAGCATCTTGTTGCCTTTTGCATTGGTCAAAATGCCTCGGCTGTCAATTTTCCCAACTAACACGTTGTCAATCACTAATTCCACCTCGTCGTTTTTGATGCGGTAGATGAATTCCCGGTCGGAAGTGCGGGCGTAAAGCAGGGCATTTTCTTTTGGAGAAACGTATTTCCGGTAGGCAAAGGCAATCACCGGCTCGTGGTAAATGGTGGTGAAGACGCCTTTCGTAGTAGTGGTGATTTGCTTTTTTGTGGTCTTGTTGATGAGGTTGAAGGAAAGCTGGTGCATTTCTTCCTTGCTCCACGGCGCAAGCTCTGCCACGAAAGGCTGCAATTCTGCCTTGAATTGGTCGAGGTCGTGCTGGATTCTTTTCCTGCCGGGGTTGAAGTTCTGCATGGTTTTCAGAAAAACAAAAATCCCCGTGCCGCCGAGCGCCAATGTCGAAACAAGTGCTATGGTGACTCCCAACATGATTAATTGATGATTGATGATTGATGATTGTTGACTGATGGGAAAAGCAACAATCGGCGGCAATGCTAAGATTTTTTCAGGGGTAGAATATTCGACGGGAAATAAAAAAGCCCTGCCGGGGAGGCAGGGCTTTTTTTTAACCCAAATATGATTTGAGTGCATTCCGATTGTACGATTTCCGCAACCGCCGGATAGCTCGCTCTTTAATTTGCCGCACCCGCTCCCTCGTCAAACAATAAAGCTCGCCGATTTCTTCCAGCGTTAGCGCCTTGTGCCCGTTCAAACCGTAGTAGGCAGACAAAACTTCCACCTCCCGAGGCGACAAAATCGAAAGACCTGCTTGCACTTCTTCCTTGAGCGACTGCTCCATGAGTGCATCGTCAGGAGCGTCGCCGTCGAGGTTGGGCATGAGGTCGAGCATGGTCGAGTCGCTTTCTTCGCCGCCAATCGGCGCATCAACTGACAGGTGGCGGACGGTGCTTTTCATCATGTTCGCCACTTCTTTGGCAGTCATGTCGAGCAATTCACCCAGTTCCTCCTCCGAGGGTTCCCGCTCGTATTCCTGGACGAAGGCGATGAATGCCTCGTTCACCTTATTATAAGAACCTACTTTGTTGAGCGGCAACCTGACAATGCGGGAATATTCGACAATAGCTTGCAGGATGCTTTGGCGAATCCACCAAACGGCGTAGGAAATGAATTTGAAACCTTTGGTTTCGTCGAAACGGCGGGCGGCTTTCATCAAGCCGACGTTGCCTTCGTTGATGAGGTCGGAGAGCGAAAGCCCTTGATTTTGGTACTGTTTTGCAACGGAAACGACGAAGCGGAGATTGGCTTCGGTCAGCCTTTCCAGGGCTGCCTGGTCGCCTGCCCGAATCCGCCTTGCGAGGTCTGCTTCTTCTTCGGCACGGAGCATGTCAATCTTGCCGATGTCGTTGAGGTACTTGTCGAGCGCAAGACTTTCACGGGTGGTAATTTTGTTTGTAATCTTTAATTGGCGCATGGCTGGAATGTTAATTTTTCGGGTTCGACCGGTGTGTAGTTATGTGCCAAACGATTGGGTAAGAACGGTTTATGTGAAATCATCCCTAACCTTTCGCCGTAGCCGGCTCGTGAAAAATCACGCCAAACTACTCAAAAAAGTTGCCACAAAATCTGAACTGGGCTTGACTTTTTGGAAAAGAAAGTATAGCGGTTGAACACTTGAAGGAAGGGTTGAGGTTCACGAAAAAAATCAATTTTCCATGCTGTCCCATGCGTTCAATGCATTCTATCTCCCCGAAGCTCAAGTTGTTGCATGATTGTCGCCTCCTGCTCCAAAAATTCCTGCCACCGGGCTTTTACTTTTTCCTCGCCGAAGTACAACCGTGCCAAATCCAGAAACATAACGTAGTGCCCCGCCTCGGACACCATGAATTTGTGATAAAATTCCCGCAAATCTTCCTCCGCCATGTTCAGCGAAAGCAGCCGGAATCGCTCGCAGCTTCTCGCCTCGATGAGGGCGCAAATCAGCAGCTTTTCAAGCAGGCGCTCCTCCCGGTTGCCGCCTTTTTTCTCGCATTTCAAAAGCTCGTTCACGTATTCGTCCTTGCGCTGGTAGCCAAGCGTCAAACCTCGTTTTTCCATCTCGTGCAGCACCTGCCGGAAATGCCCCCATTCTTCGGTGACCACTGGCGACACTTGCTTCACCAGCTCTTTTTTGTCGGGGTACATTTGAATCAGAGAAATGCAAGAAGTGGCAGCTTTTTGCTCGCAGTAAGCATGGTCGGTGAGAATCTCGGAGAGGTCTTTTTCAGCCAAATTCACCCAGCGGGGGTCGGTCGGCAATTTTAATCCAAGCATCCATGAAAGGTTGAGGAGGTTGAGGAGGTTGAGGGAGGTTTAGCCTAAACCTCCCTCAACCTTCTCAACCTCCTAAACTTGATTTTAGCGCCGCCAAAAATAAACATCTTTACGGCTTCGACTCATGCTGTACCTCTTCGACATTGGCTTCCTCCCCATCCGAATCTGGGATGTGCTCGACATCCTCATCGTCGGCTACCTGATTTACCGCATTTATTTATTGCTGCGAGGAAGCATCGCCTTCAACATCTTCGTCGGGGTGGTGATGCTTTACTTAGTCTGGTGGCTGGTCGGGATGCTGAAAATGGATATGCTCACTTTAATTTTGAGCCAATTCGTCAACGTCGGTTTCATCATCATCATCATCATTTTTCAGCCGGAAGTGAGGCGATTCCTGCTTTTTCTTGGCAACACGACGCTTGGCGGGCGGACGACTATGGTCGGAAAATGGTGGGCGACAAGCTTCGAGGGAGTGGAAAATCGCAAAACCGTTGCGCAGGAAATCAAAGGAGCATTGATGCGAATGAGTCGTGACAAAGTAGGGGCGCTCTTGGTTTTCGCAAAAAATCTCGATTTAGCAGGCATCGGTCACTCCGGCACGATGCTCGATGCCCAGGTGAGCCAGGCGCTTTTAGTTTCTATCTTTCAGAAAGACAGCCCTTTGCACGATGGAGCGGTGGTGATTTCCAAAGGAAAAATCCTCGCCGCCAGCCGCATCTTGCCGGTTTCGGAAACCCTCAATTTGCCCCGCAGGGCAGGCTTGCGTCACCGGGCAGGCTTGGGCATCACCGAGCGCACGACGGCTGCCTCGTTCATCGTCTCGGAGGCGACCGGCGGCATCAGTTTCGCAGAGGATGGAAAAATGGAAATTGATTTGGACGAGGCTAGGGTGACGGAATTGCTCAATCAATTGATGAGCATCTGACACGGGCAAATCTGCCGCCGAAGCATTTTTGCTGCTTTGCCAAAGTCCTTTTTATTTGGTTGTGAATGGCTTCACTGCGTCGCCCTTCCTAAAAAATCTCCCACCTGTTTTCCCGCCAGGTAATACTCCATGCAAAGCTCCGGCAGGTCGTCCCGCAAAATCGTTTCCGGCGGGAAAGCATGAAAAAAATAGAATGACTTTTTGTAGATAAGCGGTTGTTTTTCAGCCGCTTCGAGCAAGTCGGCGGGCAGGCGCTTGTTTTCTTCGCCCTTTATTTCTCCGAATTTTTCCTTGAAAATCGGGTTGTTGATAAGTTTGTCAAAACCCGTCAAGTCGGCGGCAATGGCATTTCGGATGGCTTGTAAGTCTTCCTTTTCAGGTGCGTAAACGCCACCATAGATGCGAAAATCCTGCTCGTTGGCTTGAAAGTAAGAGCCGCTTCCGCCCATGCTTTTCCGTCCGCCTTTGGCAACCACCGCACCGAGGTGGTCTTTGTACGGCGTCTTGTCGTTGCTGAAACGGGTATCCCGATAAATGCGGAACGTGGCATCCTTTGCCGTCAAAACGAGGCGGCTGTCCACCGCCCGCATCCGCTCAATCATTGCGCTAATGAATTGAATGAAAGACTGTTCGACGTTTTTTTTGAAGCGGTCTTTGTTCGCCTCGAACCATTCCCGGTTGTTGTTTTCACGCAATTCTTTGAAAAACTGGAGGTAGTCGCTGGTGAAGTAAGCCATTGAAAAGGAGGAGTTTGTGAATGTTTTTAAATTAGAGAGATGCACGTTTTCGCCAGGCAAACCAATCGGGCGGCTCGCTCGAAGCAAGCCGCCCGGTCAAATTATTCCTTCGAGTGCAAGCCGACCCGGTTGCCTTCGCTGTCCACAAAAAGTGCCATGAAACCGTGCTCGCCGATGGAAGTTTTACCCATCATCACTGAGCCTCCGGCCGTTTCCACCCTGCCGAGCATGGTGTCGAGGTTGGGGTTGGCGTTCAGGTAAAGCAAAGCACCGGCTTCGGCAGAGGGCTGGTACCATTGCCCTTGACAGACAGCGCCGCCAACACTTCCGCCGCTTTGGTCGTCCATCGGGAAGAAGCCCATTTGGATGCCATCATTTTCCATCGTGAACAAGTCTTCGACAGCGAACAGGTCAGCGTAAAACTTTTTTGCCCGGTCGAAGTCGGTTGCCGGGATTTCGAACCAGTTGATAACATTTGCCATGTCGAGTGATTTTTTTGCGCCGGGAAAAGCCAGGTTGCAAGACTTGAAATCTGAACGAATGCGCCGGTCCGGTTAGGAAATTGAGATAAGAGGCGGCGAATGTAACGGTGAAAAAAATTGTTTGCAAGCTAAGTTTTGAACAACTTTCTGTTTGTCGAAAGATATTTTTATTACGCCTTGTTTGCCAAAAAATTCTGGCAAACCAATTCCGAGCCGATGGCGCTAATGAGCAGACGTTCCTTGTTATTTTCCAGCATTTTTTGCGTCCAATCGGTGAAGCCTCCGTCTACCAGATTAAAAAAATCGCCTGCCGAATTGGAGGTGTTTATGCTGAAACACAACGACTTGTAGTAACCTCTGCCGGTTTTTCTTTCCGAGAAAAAACCAAAATGTACTGCCGGGAAGCTTGAACCCAACGGCTCGAGCACATTTTGCGAAATGCTTTCCGAGCGCCCGCCGTCTTCCAATTCCGTGATTTGCACCTCGATTTTTTCAAAATGAAAAGGTGATTCTGTCGCTGTCAAAAGAGAAAGGTGAAAAGCAAGGTGTTCCTTCAAACTTGCCAGTTCGAATTGAAAACTTCCTTCGTCCCTGCCTGCCGTGCAAAGCCCGAAAATTCGGAAATGAGAAAGAAACCGAGGGTCAGGCAGGGGCTGGGTTCGGATGAGGCGGTGGCTCGTACAAAGGCGAATTTTTTCCTGGCTTTTTGGCTGATTTTTCAACAAAGCTTGTCGCTGTCGGGCACATTCGAGCGCCAAAACATTGGTGCAGTCGGCAAGCACTTCCAGATGGCGGGTTGCGGAAAGGACTTTGTTTTGGTGCACAGTTCCAAGCGCAGAGCAAGTGCCTAAAGGCGAAACGGGTGAAAGTTCTACCGGCTCAAAATTGGTCGCTGCAAGCTGAAAAGCCAGGCAGTCGAATGCCTGCAAGGTTTCCACAAGGGTGCTGGAAGGAGCGGCATAGCGATTGGTTCGATAATTTTTCAACACCTCCGAAGGCGTCAATTTTGCAGAGCGGCGAGAGAAAACCTCCAACATCAAAGTTTGAAAATCAGAAGGCGACAAACGTTCTGTGAGTGCCTCAACAAGTTCAGACACGGAGGCTTGGCGAGAGAGCCGGTGAATGATTTTTTCATCCATGATTTTTAGATTTGAAATCGTCGATGGAGTTTGATTTGAAAGAGAAAATTGGGCAAGCATAGTTCCTGGGGCAAGGTTTCTACTTTTGCCCGCCAAAAAAATCTCATCAAAAAATGATTGAAATGCTGCAAAGAAGACCGAGGCGCAACCGTGCCTCCGCTGCCATTCGGGGATTAGTTCAAGAAACGCACCTCGACGTGAGCCACCTGGTTTTTCCCATTTTTTTATTGGAAGGCGAAAAAAAGAAAATCGAAATCGCCTCGCTGCCGGGCATATTTCGGCAGTCGGAAGACCACGTATTGCAAGAAATCGAAGAGTGCATGAAGCTGGGTTTGAGGAGCTTCATCATGTTCCCGGCTGTGCCGGAAGATAGGAAAGACAAGGTTGCCACGTACAGCTACGCACCTGAAAATTTCTACCTGAAAACTGCCAGCCGCATCAAGCAAGCCTTTCCTGAAAGCTGCCTCATCAGCGACGTTGCGATGGATCCTTACAGCATTGACGGTCACGATGGCTTGGTGAAAAATGGCAAAATTGACAACGACGAGACCTTGCCCATCCTGGCAAAAATGTCGGTAGCTCAAGCAGCGGCAGGCTTCGACTTGCTCGGTCCAAGCGACATGATGGATGGCAGGGTAGGAGCAATCCGGCAGGCGCTCGACCAGGCTGGGTTTTCCGGCACGGGCATCATGTCGTATACGGCGAAATATGCCAGCGCATTTTACGGGCCCTTTCGAGAGGCTCTCGACAGTGCCCCTCGTGATTTGGAAGGCATTCCGAAGGACAAAAAAACCTACCAAATGAACCCCGCCAACAAGCGGGAAGCCTTGATTGAAGCGGAGCTTGACACGGCGGAAGGCGCTGATTACCTGATGGTTAAGCCTGCGCTGAACTACCTGGACGTGATTCACTTGCTAAAAGAGAACTTTGAATTGCCCATCGCCGCTTACCACGTTAGCGGTGAGTGCGCAATGCTTTCAGCTGCCTGCCAAAACGGCTGGTTGGACTTCGAGCGAGCCATGCCGGAGACCCTTCTGAGCATCCGCAGGGCAGGAGCGGACGTAATTATCACCTACTTTGCGAAGGAGTTTGCCAAGCGATTTCAGATTTCGTGATTTCGGATGGCGCTGCCAAATCCGAAATCATGAAATCCGAAATGAAAAAGCCCCTTGTGGTGAGTCACCCAAGGGGCTTAGCTTTTTGTAATGCTTTGTCTTTCAGTGAATTTTACAAAGCGCTTGCATCACCGGCAATCATGAGCAGCAAACCAATTGCTCCAACGAGCATCATAACGATTGGGAAAAAGTTTGCCGTAAAAAGATTCTTCTTTCCGGTGTTGGCATCATCAGAATAGTGATTCAAGACGTGAGGAGTAGTAGTTCGCAACATACGTTCATGGAATTTAAAGTGAAAAAATAGTACGGGATTACAAATGCAGATTGTCTCACTTGGCTCCCGGGCGTAGCAGTGGGAATTTTATCATTGGCGGCTCAAAATGCCGCCGCACCCAAAGTGGAAGACACCGGTCAAAAATGGCAGGAAAGGTTGATTCTCAAGCCATTGAAGACAGGCGAATTCAGCCCAAGGGTGAATAATGCAATCTTCAGGAAATACTTCAGGAGACTGAAAAGGAGAGAAAAATTGCTCGATTCTTGCTTTATCCCTCCAATGTGGCGATTGGGCGCTTTGGCGAGAAAACCCGGAAGGGTTGTTCATGCCGGAAGCGGGTCAATTTTACCGGCACAAACGGGCGCCACCAACAGGTGGGTAAGCAAGTCGTTGAAACAAGCACGAGCGAAAAGCAAGGGGTAGATTGCCAGGAACATTGGATGTTTCATTTCTACAGTGTTTCAGAAGTCAGAAAATCTGTTTCTCAAATCAGGATGTCAAAAGTTGCAGTACGTTTTTGGCTCAAACATTTCTCAAGTAGCCCCCCGCAAAATGCGAGGTTGTTAGTCTGTTGAAAACTCAAAACGGACGGAGCAAAAATAGGTTACGAATTTTTTAAAAAAAGATATCAGGTTGATTTTTTTCTAAATCGCTGAAAATTAGCTCCGGCATATTTCCTTGAAATCGGGTGAAAAAGAAAATCGAGTGAAGCGTGGCAGGAAAAGAGAAGTAATTGAAATGTTCCCCCTCAACCAGGGTACCTTCCTGAAAAATCCCCCGTACTTATTCTGACACTACTTTATCTTTGGCGCATTCAATCGGAGAAAGCAATCATCGCTGTTCCGCTTTTTCTATCTTCCCAAGTTCCGATTTTCGAATTGTTTGAGGGCGTTTTCGAGACAAGCTTTCAGGTTTTCATTGACCTTGAAAGTTTTTTGCGTTTGAACAAATTATAATCTCATGATAGAATTCTTTACCAAAACATGCTTCACTCGAGGTAAAATGGCAGGCGTCTGGTTGCTTGCTTTTTTGTGCCTATCCCAAACTTCTCTCCTTGCGCAACCAACCTGCGCTCCCGAAGCTGAATTTTCCTACAACGGCTCTTCCTTTTGCCAAAACGGCACTGACCCGGTGGTTAGTCACGTAACGGGGGTGAACGGAACTTACTCGTTTTCAATCGTTTCCGGCGGTCCCAGTCTGGCGCTGAACCCTTCCACCGGCGTCATTGACCTGAGCGCAAGCAGCGCCGGAACTTACAATGTGACCAATTCGGTGGCAGCCAATTGCGGTGGGACAGGTTCACTGATTATTACCGGTGTCGTGGATGGACCGCTCACGGGCGGCATTCCAAAAGCTGTTGAGTTTTTTGCAAAAAACGCCATCGCAGACCTGAGTCAGTATGGATTTAGCTCTGCCAACAACGGGGCGCAACCTCCCGCAGTGATTGAGTTTACCTTTCCGGCAGTCGCCGTGCCTGCTTGCACCAAAATTTGGGTGGCGACTGAGAGTGCAGCTTTTACCAACTATTTCGGCTTTGCTCCGACCTACGTGAACACCGTTGCTCCGAACATCAACGGCGACGACGCCATCGTGCTTTATCAAAGCAATGTGATTATTGACGTTTTCGGCGTGGTCGGGCAAGATGGAACAGGGCAAGCCTGGGATTACGAAGACGGCTGGGCTTACCGGGTGACCAACACCGGACCTGACGGAAATACCTTCGTTTTGGCAAACTGGACACTCAGCGGAACGAATGCTTTGGACAATACCACAACCAACGCATCCGCTCCAAATCCTTGGCCCATCGGCACTTATACTTCGGGGACGCCTTTCACCTGCACCCAAACCATCACCATCGTAGCGCCGCCTTCGGCGGATGCTGGATCAAATCAGATGGTCTGCGAAAGCACAAATGTCGTTTTGTCGGCGACCCCGGCTGGCGGCACTTGGACTTCATCCAACACGGGTACATTTAGCAATGCCAACAGTCCAACCTCGACTTATACGCCCGGCGCAACTGGCATTCATGTTTTGATCTGGACAGTGCCATCGGCTGGTGGCGTCTGCACCAGCGCCTCCGACCAGGTTTTCATCACCGTCCTTGAAGCAGCGGACGCAGAATTTTCTTACCCGGGCACTTTCTTTTGCGGCGACGAGCCGAACATTTCTCCGCAGCACGTCACCGGCGTTGACGGGATTTACACTTACACCGTTTTGCATGGCGGACCCACGCTTTCGCTCAATGCTTCGAGCGGCATCATCAATCTTGTGACCAGCAACGGCGGCATTTACGAAGTGACCAACACGGTGAGCGGCTGCGGAAAAATGGTGATTTCAGGCGTGGTTGACGGACCCATCACGGGCGGCTTGCCAAAGGCTGTCGAGTTTTATGTTTTGGAAGACATACCCGATTTGAGCGCTTATGGCTTCGGCTCGGCGAACAACGGCGGCGGCACGGACGGGCAGGAGTTCACTTTCCCGACTTTGTCTGCAACTCAAGGGACTTATTTTTGGGTAGCAACGGAAGCCAATGTCTTCACGAATTTTTTTGGTTTTCCGCCCAATTTCATCGCCAACCTTGCGCCCAGCATCAACGGCGACGACGCCATCGAACTGTTTTGCAACGGCGTGGTGATTGATGTTTTTGGCGACATCAGCTACGTGAATACCAGCGGTTTGCAATGGCTTTACACGGATAGTTGGGTTTACCGGAACATCAACACGGGACCCGACGGCTCTTTTTTCCAGCTTGGCAATTGGACTTTCGGCGGCGTGGATGCGCTTGACCCGTACCTGACCAACGCCGCTGCGACTGCCGCCGGGCATGGCGTTCCCGCCAAATCTTTCACATCTACCAAGCCTGGCATTTGCGGCGACGCCGAGTTTAGCCAAATCATCACGATTGATGAAACTGCGCCCATCTGCCCCAATGACGTTCAAATCACCCTCGACCCGGGGCTTTGCAAAGCGCCCGTTTTTTACGCTCCGACCGACAACTGCGGCAACTTCACGGTCTCTATGCTCATGGGTTTGCCTTCCGGCAGCTTTTTCCCAATCGGAGATAACTTAGTGACTTTCAAGGTGGAAGATGCGGCGGGCAACGTGGTCACTTGCACTTTGCACGTGAACATCCTCGAATTTCCCGACCCGACTTCGACTTTGAAATGCAACGAATTGATAGTAGCCTCGCTCGACGACGCCCAGCCGCCTTCACAACCGGGCAACCAATGCACCGGGCAAGCTTTTATCAATGCCGATATGTTGCTGGAAGGAGGCCCCTACGGTTGTTACGACCACTATCAGATTGCCATCATGAATGCTTCGGGGCAAAACGTGGCAAGCCAAACCAATCCGCCAAGCGCCTCTTTGATTCTCGATTGCGGCGACCTGGGGAAAATTTACACCTTTAAAGTAACAGACCCGGAAACAGGCAATTCGTGCTGGGGAGAAATCAAGGTGGAAGACAAGCTGCCGCCGCATTTCAAAGTTTGCGCCACCGGCGCTTCCACCTGCATGGACAGGACGGTGAACTGCACCCAAGCCGTCAGCGGAACTGCGCCTGCCAGACCCAATGCCATTGACAACTGCGATGCCTCCATTCAAATCAGCCTCACCGATTTGGAACTGATTGAAGCCGACGCCTGCGACGACGGCAAGGTTAGATACCGGCGCTCCTACGTGGCAGTTGATAATTTCAACAACACTTCGACCTGCACGGAAATCATCACCGTGAATCGCCCGACAGTCGTTGATTTTCCAAACAACAGGACATTTCAATGCACCCAATATGCCTCCAATCCGAACATCATCAACCCCACCAGTTCCGGCTCAGGCATTCCCACCGGCATTGACGGCGAGTGGTGTCAGTATGCCTATTCCAGCTCGGATGAGTGGCTCGAAAGCTGCAACAGTGCGCCCAATGTTTTCAAAATCGTGCGCACCTGGACGGTGCTCGACTGGTGTACCGGGCAAATCGTGACTACCGGCGTCGGCGGCGAGGACAACGTGCAACTCATTGACGTTGTTGACCAAATCCCGCCGGAGATTAAGGTTTGCGAAGTTCCGGTGGACACGCAGCACGTGGTTTATACGGAAGGCGAGCCTGCCATCATTTGCGGGTCACTTCGCCCAGCAGTGCAAGCCTCCGATTTTGCACCGGGTTGCATTTTGACTGGCTGCGTTCCTTGCACGCCGGATGTAATCGTGCGGGTTTTGCAGGTTGTGCCAGTGCCCGACCCAAACATCAAGGTCAAAGTGTTGATTACGCCAGCCGTGCCCGATTGTGTGCAAGAAGTTTCCGCCAACGTAAAGGCTGACCATCCAAATGCTTGTTATTCAACGGAAAAGCTGCCCGTACCCACTGTCACCGACGTTTGCAGCGGCGTGAAAGAGGTCAAAGTTTTCACCCCGGTCGGCGAAGCGGTGAATGGTTTTATTCCATTTCCCGGCTTGGAGTTGGGATTGCATACTATCACGGTGACGGCGTCGGACTGGTGCGGAAATACTTCGACGCTCAATTACACGCTGAGAGTGGTAGACGACCTGCTGCCGGTCACTATTTGCGACGAGCTGACCGAAGTCGATTTGACCTCCGACGGCTACGCCGAAGTTTCCGCCGAAGTCTTCGACGACGGCACTTTTGATAATTGCTGCCTCGACCATTTCGAGGTGCGCCGCATGACCGACCCATGCGCCGACGGGCACGACGACTTGCTTTTTGGCTCTTCGGTCTGGTTTTGCTGCGCAGATGCGGGCGATACGGCGACGGTCGTCTTCCGGGCTTTTGACTGTTTTGGCAACTTCAACGACTGCATGGTGCAGGTGCAGGTGGAAGACAAAACCCATCCTTTCCTCGTTGATTGCCCTGGCAATGAGCGGATTACGTGCGATTGGTATTCTCAAAACCTGGAAGCCACGCTCGCCAGTCTGAGCACGGCGCAGGAAAAAAGTCAGTTCCTCGACCAGTTTTTCGGAGCGCCGCAGTTTTCCGACAACTGCAATTTGAAAATCAACTACAATTTCACCCTCAACATTGACCAGTGTCTCGAAGGGGTCATCCTGCGAAATTGGACGGCGACGGATGCCGGGCAGCACAATTCGCTGCCTTGCTCGCAGACCATTTTTGTTGACCACGTCTCCGATTGGGTAGTCGAATTTCCCGCAGACGTCACGATTAACTGCGGCACGGAAGTGCCTGATTTTGGCGAGCCGAAAGTCTTTTTCGAGACCTGCGAACTCGTCGCCGTCTCGTTTCAGGATGAATTTTTCAACATCGTTCCCGATGCCTGCTACAAAATCCTGCGCACCTGGACGGTCATCAACTGGTGCGTCGTCGGCACGAACCCTGGCAACATCGACCAGGAAGTGACCGAACAACCGGAAAACCAGCTTGGGCTGCCATTCCCGCAGTGCGATGTCGATA
>CAZHLB010000043.1:0-17849 GCA_964533005.1 uncultured Saprospiraceae bacterium | reverse complement strand
TTTTTTTTTTTAAAAAAAAAATTTTTTTTTTTTTCCCCAAAAAAACCCAAAAAACCACCTGTCAGCTTTTCGCTCGGTGGCTAAGGTAACTGCGAAGCCCATCTTTGCAAGTGCCGCAAGCCTGCGGACGACCCCATTTTTCCAAGCCGGACTACAAATTTGCTGACGATGAAAAACACAAACGCCAAGATTCTTGCATGGGCAGCCACATTTGCGCTGCTGGGTTTGGTACTGGTCTATGTCTTTGAAATTCAACGTTTTGAAAATACGATGGGCGTGAATGACATGGTCTGGAAATCGCTGGCAGTTGGCTTGACGGCAGGCATTTTTGCCGGTTGGCGGCTCGCTTGCAAAGGCAAGGAACAGGTTGCCCGGCTACAAATCTGGGCGACGTGTTTGCTGGGTTGTCTTGTTTTTGCACCATTATTTTGCAGCTTGGCAAACCGCCTGCTTTCGCCACATGAACCGACATTAAAACAGGTAGAATTTTTTCAGGAAAAGCCTTTTTTCGCCAGTCGCTTCGGAATGTTGGCGGGAGAAAAAATCACGCCGAGCGGCTATTATTTATTCTTTTCAAATCAAGGGAAATTGGAACGAATTAAGACTAAAGAGCAGCATTTTCAAGGCATTCAGCGAGGTGATACAATTGAAATATGGATAAAAAAAGGGCTGTTTGGCTACGAGCTTGTGTTGATGAAATAAATCGATGCCGGATTATTATTTCCTTAAAATGAAAATTCCCCGGCTTCTTCGGTTATCTTCGCCCCCGTTTTAAACGAGGCTTGCAAATATAACATGCTGCAAGTCTTTAACTTTCAAACAGTTGAAGGGTTTCGGATGAGATTTTGGAGGAGGCAAGCGCATAAAAATAGGACGCTTGCATTTGCGAGTAAAATTGGCTGACAGAAGCGATATTTCTTCTTTTCGACGTGTGTTGTATTAATCGGCCTGACTACTTGCCCACCTGCTTTTAAATGGTTAGATGGCTTAATGGTTAAATGGTTTTTGAAACAAAGCCATTTTAACCATATAACCATTCAACCATTCAGGTTTCCCGATTAATACATTCCAAACCTACCCAACAAGATTAATTTTTTAAATGACCAACATCACGTTTGGGATGCTCGGCATTTCCGCTGACATCCTCGAAACCCTTGAAAAGAAAGGGTTTCAGCAACCTACCCCTGTCCAGGCGCAGACTATTCCGCTGCTGCTGGCAGGTGAAAAAGACATCATTGCCCAGGCGCAAACGGGCACCGGAAAAACTGCCGCTTTTGGCATTCCGATTTTGGAGCGCATCAAAACTGGCTTGCGAAAAGTGCAGGCAGTCGTGCTTGCGCCGACTCGTGAGCTTGCAAATCAGGTCGCCGAAGAACTGGAAAGCCTGAAAGGGAAGCGGGACATCCGCATCCTCCCGGTGTACGGCGGGCAAGGCATGGACACGCAATTGCGCCGCCTGAAAGAAGGCGTTGACATCGTGGTTGCCACGCCGGGCAGAGCTATTGACCACTTGAAACGCAAGACGTTAAAGCTTGACAATGTGCAGTTTATCGTCCTCGACGAGGCGGATGAAATGCTGAACATGGGCTTTATCGAAGACATCGAAACCATTCTCTCGCACGTACCGGAACAGCGGCGGATGTTGCTGTTTTCAGCGACCATGCCATCGGCAATTTTGAATTTGGCGAAGAAATTCATGGGCGAATACGACGAGGTGAAAGTTGCTTCCAAGCAGCAAACTGTCGTCAACGTGGAGCAGGTTTTTTACGAGATGTACGAGAAAGACAAGCTGCGGGCGCTGCGCCGGTTGATTGATACCGAGCCGGAATTTTATGCCCTCGTTTTTTGCAAAACCCGCCTCGGCGCTGACCGGCTGGCGGGAAAATTGAGCGACCAGGGTCTCGATGTCGAAGCCATGCACGGCGATGTGACGCAGGTGCAACGAGAGCGGATTCTCGCAAAATTCAAGAGCGGTCATGCCACCATTCTTGTTGCCACCGACGTTGCGGCGAGGGGGATTGACATCAATAATTTGTCGCACGTCATCAATTTCGACATGCCGGATAGCCCCGAAAACTACGTCCACCGCATTGGCAGAACTGGGCGGGCAGGCAAGACGGGCAAGGCGATTTCCTTCATCACGCCGGGCGAGTTTCGCAAGCTGCAATTCATCATGCAGATGACCAAAGCGCCCATCGCAAAAGCGATGCTGCCTGCCGGTCATGCGGTGATTGAAATGAAGCGGGAAGCCATGTCGCAGGCGGTTTTTGCCGCTTCCGAAACGCAGGCGCCGCAGGAATTTCAGACGCTTGCAAAAGATATTCTGACTTCCGGCAAGCCTCAGCAAATGCTGGCGTCGCTGCTTCAAATGCACTTCGGCGGAAACCTGAGCGCTTCGGCTTATCCTGAAATCGAGGAGCCGGTGCGCCGCTCATCTGCATCTGGTGGGAATCGTTGGGAATCAACGAAAAGGACGCATCATGCACACAAACCCGTGAAGGTTTTTGGCAAAAAAGGAAAGCCGCAGCGGGAAGATGGTGGATTTAAAAAGAAGAAATACAGAGCCTTTGCTGGCTAATATCTTTTAAGTTTTCTCGCATTTGCGAAGTCGTTAACGCCGACAGGGTTTGGAACCCTGTCGGCGTTTTTTTTTATGGGCAATTATTACTTGTTTGATAAGACGAAATATTCCCACGCTTTCAACTTCATCGCCGTCCCGTCTTTCACCTCCATATCTTGATTGGCAAAAACGTCTTTGTACGTGCCTGCAAATTGGCTGCCTTGCAATTTCACATCCTGCGGTTTTGCGGATAAATTGATGATTACCACCACTTTATCACCATCTTTTTCCCGGTAAAAAGCATAGATATTTTCATCGTTGCCGGTAGAAATTTCCACCAATGCGCCGCCTTCTTTGCCATTCCAAAGCGCTTTATTCCGGTGTTTTAAATCAAATAAAGTCTTGTAAAAACCGGTGTATTTGTAGTCGCCCCAGAGAATAGTATCCTTTTCAAAAAATTGCAATTGTTTGTCCATCGCCGACTCCATGCCGGAATAAATCAGCGGCATACCATCGAAGGTCGCAGCCAGCACTTGAAATGCCAGGTGTCCTGCGCCATATCTTTTAAATTCGGTGGCAGACCATGAGTTTTCATCGTGGTTGGAGGAGAATTGCATGGAATATCCCTGCTGGTTTTCTTTTGCTTTTTGCGCCAGCAAAGAGTCAATATGCAGGGCGGTTTTCTTCGCAGGTTTCTGCACCTTTTCGCCTCTCTTTTTGGCTTCCGCCATCAATTCGGCAGCCCGGCGGTTGACGCCTTGCGTGGTGGCGATATCATTGAATAAATGGTGCATTGCCCATCCGTAGTCCATCACAAATGCGCCATTATTTCGAATGGCTGGAACCTCAGCCTCGGCGAGCATAAACAGGGGGCGAACGGCATATAAAGTATCCGTGCATTGCGCCCAAAAATCAACGGGAACATTGTGCGCAACGTCTACCCGGAAGCCATCAATTTTGGTCTCTGTCACCCAATATTTCATGGCATCTATCATGGCGAGGCGCAAATTCGGATTGTCATAATTTAAGTCTGCAACGTCCGTCCAGCCCCATGATTTCCCGGTGGCGGGGTCAATGGGGTCAACGACATTACCGAGGGAATCCTGCGTATAAAAGTCTTTGTGCTCGGTTATCCATTTGTTGTCCCAGCCGGTATGATTTGGAACCCAATCAATAATGACGTGCATTCCAGCGTCGTGAATGGATTGCACCATGTGATTGAAATTATCCAAAGTTCCATAATTCGGATTGGTCGCTTTGTAATCCGCAACGGCATACGGGCTGCCCAGCGAGCCTTTTTTGTTTTTCTCACTTATCGGGTGAATGGGCATGAACCAGAGAATATCCACGCCCATATCTTTTAGCCGGGGCAGGTGCCGCTCGAAGGCTTTGAAGGTGCCTTCTTTTGTGTATTGCCGCAAATTCACCTCGTAAATATTGGCGTTTTTGTGCCAGTCTGGGACACGAGGTTTTTCAAAGGTGGTGGCTGTTTGAGCAGGCTGTTGCTGCTGGTTTTCTCCCGCTTTTTGGCAGGAAAAAAGGAAAAGGACGAGGACGAAAATCCAGGTAAATGCGATGAAATTTTTCATGGAAATGAAGTTTGTTTTGATGAAAGATTGGTGGTTTGGCGAAAAGCTGACAGGTGGAAAACAGCTTTTTTGAGAGAAAAAAATTTCATTTTTTTCTCTCAAAAAAGCCATTTTCCACCTGTCAGTTTTGGGCTTATTTTTAATCCGGCAATGGACAGCTTTGAATTATCGCTTCAAATATGCCGCCCATATTCACGGTGAAATCATAGTCCAATAACACGCCGGTATCCGATTGAAATATAACCGAAGCCCCATTTTGAATATTCGAACTATGCGAAACCAACTCGCCTTCCGATTGATAAACCGCTGAGGGCAAAGGATTTGCAACGACCGTCAAATTTGAAACACATCCCGCCGCACCCGCTCCCACATTTTGCGATAATGCCCGAATATATGCCGCCTCACTATAAATAGCGTTCTCCGTTATTTCCCAGGAATTCTGGGGCCAGCTCGTATTCCATGCTTTAAATGATTTTTGAACCGGCTGATTTTGTGGCGGCGAAATCGTGCAACTGCAAGCGGGGTCGGGTGCAAAATTCGGATTGGGCCCGCCAGGGAGGAAGCCTGGCGCAGGATTTTGGTCGAGCGGGCTGCCATCGGCAAACCAACCGTGATAAAACTCAGGTATGCTGAATTCCGCACCATTTGCGCCCATATTGCTCAAAAAGCAGTAGGCGGTCGGGTTGACGCCGTGCATCCAATTGACGACGGCTTGACCAGCGTTGGCATAATTTAAAGTGTTGGCACTGTTAAGATTATACTCATTCATCCGGTAAAAAATATTAGCCTGTACGCTGCGGAATTGGTTGCTGCCCCAGGTTGTGTTTTGGTCGGAAAGATATGCCCGGTAGGCATCCGTTTGATTTAAAAAGGCAGGCAAATTGTCGCCATTATTCGTCTGGACGCTCGATGTGTAGGTGTTTTGAATGGCATTTTTTACCGCAGTCGTGGCGTTGGAATTTTTGGTGTAATAAAGCAGTCCGTCATGATGTGGGTCTTCAAATGGATAGACATATCCCCACTGCATCATGTGCATATTCGCATAGTTATTGTCGAAAAAAGTCTTGTAAATGGTATTTCCCGTCAGCGCATACAAATATGCGGCAGCGCAAATCTTGCGAGCGGTGCGCCCATAATCATCTACTTCCGGGTTTGCGCTATTAAATCCGGCATTGGAAAATATTACGTTTGGGTTTGCATCCGCCCAATTCCAAGCATTGATGGCGGCCGTTTCCAGCGTATCCGCATAATTTGTCCAGCCGGTTATATTTTGATATTGCAAGGCTGCCAGTGCAAATATGGCAGCGCCGGTGAGCGTGGAAGAAGTGCTTTCTGCACCATATCTGCGGAAGCCTGTGTCAGTACTGGGAGGCGTGCTGGCGCTGAAATCCGTGACCGATACTTTGCTTAAAACAGAGCCATTTGCATTTTGCATTCGCCGCAGCCAATCCAATTCATATTTCACTTCATCGAGCAAATCAGGTTTGCCATTTCCGCTTTCGGGGATGCCGAAATCATCCGTCCAAGCAACCGGATTTTCTTCATAAGCCAACAGCAAGTCCGTCAATGCACTGAAAGTAAAATTCACGTACTTGTTGTAATCGCCTGCATCGTGCCAGCCGCCGTGCAGGTTTTTCGATGTTGCTGGGACGGGATTGGAAACGAGGCGGCAGTCCAAATCCTGCTGCGTTTGGTAGTGACAAATGCCGTCCGTCCAGGGTGATTGAGCAAAAGGTGTGCTTTTGGCGTGCCCGCAACGCTGGTAAAAATAGCTGCGGGTTGCCTGCTTGAGCACATTTTTATAAACCGTCTCCCTGATTTGAAAACGGTAAGAACGCCTTAATTGAACCGGGTCATAGACGTAATAATAGCCGGTATCCTGCAACGTACTGAAATCAAACCACCATACTTTATCGCCGCTTTGTCCATGCGTAGCGCCGCCGTTCCAGGCGACGATGCTGCCGGAAAAAGCGATTGCGTTGTCGCTCCAGCGCCGCACCTGGTAAGTTGATGATGGATTTGGAAAAGGCAAATTGCTATTGTAGCCTGTCTGCGGATTGCTGATGACGCAGATTTTTTGCGCCGCCGGGCGATAGCCGAATTGGTCAATTTTGATGTGGTTATCTTCCGTGCCGAGCGGCTGCGCCAAGGCGAAAGTGAAGCAGCAAAAGAGCAGTTGCAATGTGATGATTGATTGTCTCATTGGATAAGAGCGCTGGTTAAATGATGGAATGAACAGGCAAATGTATTCCAAATGAGGTATAAATGTGAATAGGGATGACGATAGCTATCGTCATCCCCATTCACATTGACGTATGATATGCGGAACATCATCTGATAAAATATACCCGACGCTTATTTATCGGACAATTTGATTTGCCGGAATGCATCATATAAATGCGCCTTTACCAGCCCATCCGTATCGTTTTTCTTATAAAAATCAAATTTGATTACCTGCCGCTTGCCCGTTCGCACGTCAAAAAGAATGGAATAATGCAGCATTTCATGGTAAGGTCTCACCGCATCATAAATGGCAAAGGGCAAGGCAGGATATAAGACGAGACCAGCCATGATTTTCCAAACTGCGCCCGCATTCTTTTCCCGCAGGGAAACCACGCCCGTCCATAGAAAATAATCGGTGCCATATTTCTCGGCAATAGCATTTACGAGGGCTTGGTTGGAGCCGGGTGTCAAGGTCAGGTCGTAATGATTCACCTGCTCGGAAAACCACTCGTTCAGGAAGCGGATATCGTTGAATTGGTCGGTTTGGCTTGTTTTTAGGTTGGAAATGTCGAGCATCACCACGTCGAGACCGGAGGGTTTTGCTGCTGTTTCAATTAATTCCCGCATATTGACTTGCCCCATCTCCGTTTTGATGTATTGCACGGCATTTTCCTTGCGCACGTCCAGCTTTAAAAAGAAAGGATTTACCACCACCACCTTGTCAATGCCCAACCGGACGCCATGCTTATCTTCTTTTTTGCGCTGTTTTTTCAGCCATTTTTTGCCTTTTGCCGATTCATAAAAGTCCTTTTCCTCCTGGCGTTCCTTTCCTTCGGCAAGCCCTTTTTCATATTGAGCCGCAAATGCGGTGTCCGTTAAAAATTCAGCAAAAGCGAAGCGCCAATATTCTGTGCCGCCGGGGGTATTTTCCTTCGATTGTTGCTGGCGGATTTTCTCGTATTTCGACAAATCTTTGCTCTCCGTTTTCGTCGAATCCACCACTGGAGGAGCGGTAATTTCAGAAGGTTCCGGCTTGCCGGAAAACTCGCTGAGGGATTTATATTTCTCGCCCAATTCGACAAATAAATCCGCTACAATGGGCTGCAATTCCTGGTCTTTTGGGTATTCCTGTTGCAGTTGCCAGGCATGGCGCAAGGCAAGCAGAATTGCCTCTTTTGCGGGAATTTTATCCAAAAAATGATGCACCTGCTGCGCTTCGCCTTCCATATCATTGTGGGTGATATCGGTGGTATAATCTTCGCTGTTCAGGAATTTGGTGTGCAGGTATAGCGCTTTGACAAGGCACTTTTTGAGATATGCACTTTCAGGATATTCCCTCAAAAGTAAATAGGCAGTATAAATCGCTTCCGGAAGTTCGTCGTCGTGCAGATGCAGCATGGGCAATTCGAACCGGGCAATTTGCCGCACGGATTTAAAACGGTTTTCGGACACTATATAATTGCTGCGACCTTCGTCCTCAAAGTCGTTCAGGGCAGCTCGAAGCGCTCTCCTGCGCTCGCCAATGCTGGGGTGAGTGCTGAGTTTGTTGTCGAGGTATTCATGCTCGTCGCTGATGGGTTTAACCTTTTCCAGCCAATATGATTCCGGAAAACGATAATGTTGGGATTGAAAAACACTGCGTTCGAAAGGCACGTCGTCGAAAGGTAAGTAACTGTATTTCAGCACGTCATACACCGTATTCAGGGTGGCGATGCTGTATTTTGTTTTTAAAAAAGACGCCAGCCCTTGCTTGTCCGCCTCCGTTTCCAATTCCTTTGAGAAAGTACATTTGGCTAAGGCATCGTCGTTGAAAACCGAGCGGCGCAACACTTTTCGGTTGCCGGAACGTTGGCTAATCTCTTCCGATTCGAGGAACAGCTCCATCGAGTGCCCGTTTTCCACGTGCGACAATTCGTGGGCAAGGATATAGGCGAGCTGCGCCTCGTTTTCCAATTGCGCCAGCAAACCCAACGTGACGAAAATATGCCCCCGGTCAGTGGCGAAAGCATTTACCGCTGTGGAGCGAAGCGTATAAACCTCAATCTTATTTTTGCCGGATTTAACTGGTTGTTGCGGTAATATAGCGAGCACCTCATTTAAGTATTGCGATAGCTCGTCGTTGAACAACACCATGCCACTTTGCAGCAGGTCGTCGAGCACAAAATGAGTTTCGAGGGCAAAACGCTTGCGGCTTTTTTCTTCCTTGCGCTGCAAGTCTCCTTTTTCTATTTTTTCAATATCCCGCTTGTATTTCTCGGTCGAGGAAGTGATGTATTCCCGTGGAATATCGCCTTTGCAGACGACAGGTTGGTATTGATTGAAATCCTGTGCGGCAATGGCACCGCTGAAAAGCAGGAAAATGGTGAGAATGTGAATGATATGGGTCTTCATGTTTCAAGAAGAATCAACACCTTTTTTTTTAAACACATAGTCACATAGTTTACATAGTTTTTTGAAAATCAGCAATCTATGTGGACTATGTGACTATGTGTTTAAAAAATAAGCGGCGTTTATTTTGACTGAATGTTTATTTGTTGAAAAGGTTAAAAAGCCAAAAAGCCCACTCCCAATTTTATGGTAAACAAACCATGAGCGAGCATCCGGGAATAAGCTTTATTTTCAAAAAATGCCTGATTTTGAGCAGGATATCCCAGGTGGGCATAATCATACAAGTAGTCGCTGCCTGCCCAGCCATCCTGATAATTTCCATTCAAAAAAGGCACGCTTAACTGCCCGGCAATACTCACCAGCAATTTATCGAACAATATGGAATTCTGCCCGAACTCCCACGCCAATGAATAATAAGTGTATTTGCCGGATATGCCGAGCGGAGCAGATTCATTTGCAAAAGAATTGGCATAATCGGTCACCTGTTGCACGACCTCTCCCCGAACCAGGGTTGCCTGCAAATGCAAACCACCGTATACGCCAACCGGCGCAATGGCGCCTTTTTTTGTTTTGAACCAGAGATAACCCGCACCAAATGTGTAGCCTTTTAAGTGGTAAAAAAGGTAGTGATAATCCAACTCACCGAACGGCGAGGAGCCATCAATGGAAGGCGTTTCCGCCTCGGATTCCATGCCGGTCTTGAGATAATTGAAGGTAAAAGCCGCCGCTTGCCTGCGGTTCAAGGCATGGGAGATTTGCAATCCGATGCGGGTGTCGAAGCCCAGGCTGCCTCCGGATTCTCCGTCGGCAAAAAGCCCTTTGTTTTTAGTGGTGGCGCCCAGGGCAAGCATCGAACTGCCCTCCACTTTCATGACGAGTTGTTTGCCGAGATAGCCCGGCGCTTGTGCTGCCAATTGAGAAGCCCAGAGCAGCAGGACAGGAAAGAAGAGATGTTTAGGCATACATCAGAATTTAATGATTGAAGGAAAGTGAACCGGAATTGCCAGGCAGCGTGAATGACTGGCAAGAGCGTCAAATATCTAAAATCTATTTTAGTTCTTTTTTCACTTTGAGCGGCAAGGCGGGTGATTTTTTTAACCAGAGATTTTCTGATTCAAGCTTCAAATGGCGCCTTAAAAATAGGCAGGCAGCTTACGAGCAGGAATTGAAGATTTGGATGGAGGATGGGAGGTTGTTAGAGATGTTGAGAGGAAAAAGTAAGAAGTAGCGTAAAGTCAAAACCTCGCCATTCATTCAAACGATACCCTTGTTCACGGCATACAACACCAGTTCCGAGGTCGTGCCGATGTGCAATTTTTTCATGATGTTTTTGCGGTGCGTATAGATGGTGTGGGTGCTGAGATTCAGTTGCCCGGCGATTTCTTTGGCAATCAAGCCGCTGGAAACCAGTCGCACGATTTCGACTTCCCTAGGAGAGAGCGGCGTCGGGGTGCAAGTGTCCGACTTGGGGAAGGATTTTTCCAGCAGATGGTTGAGGACGTTGGTGCAGTAGAATTTCTCGCCTTTTGCAGTTGCAAGCACGGCGTCGAGGATTTCCTTTTCGTCGCATTGCTTGGACAGGTAACTGTTCACCCCACTTTCGAGGGCTTGATAAATGGTCATTTTGTCCTCGTCGCCGCTGATAATCATGATATTGGTGCGAGGGGAGGCTTGTTTTGCCTTTTGAATGGTCGAAATTGAAAAACGCTCAGGTTGGCAGTAATCGAGGATGAGAACGTGGGGAAAGAATTTCCGGAGATGCTCCGTCAACTGGGCTTCATTGGTAGCCTCTGCCACAATCTTGCAAGCAGAATGCCCGGCAAGAATGTGCCTCAAACCCACACGGGTGAGGTATTGAGAATCAGCGAGAAGGATGGAAATGGAATTCATTTTTTCCGGCAATTCATTGGCTATCCGAAGTTTATAGGCAGCAAAGATAGACTGGCTGCTTTAGAATGCCAAGCTAATTTAGATTAGATTCAGATTGCCGGAAACTGAGTCGGATTTTTGACAATGGGCTGGCAAAAAGGTGAGTGGTGATTGGGCGTCCCAATCACCATTCACCAATCACCAATCACCTAATGACTTTTCAGCCTTTCATGTACAAGACTTCTTTCACTGCCTTGATAATTTTCGCCGGGTTGGGCAGATATTCTTCCACGAAAGCCGCTGCGTAAGGAAGGGAAGTGTCTGCTGAATTGACCCGGGTGACCGGGGCGTCGAGATAATCAAAGGCGTATTTCTGCACTTCGTAAGCGATTTCTGCCGAGACGCCTGCGAAGGGCCAAGATTCATCCACCACTACTAACCGATTGGTTTTTTTCACCGATTCAACAATGGTGCGGTGGTCGAGTGGGCGGATGGTTCGCAAGTCAATCACTTCGGCAGAGATGCCCATTTTTTCCAGTTCCTCTGCGGCTTTCATAGCTTCGAGCATCATCTTGTTGAAAGAAACAATCGTCACGTCGGTGCCTTCTTTTCGCACTGCTGCCACGCCAATCGGCACGAGATATTCCCCGTCGGGCACTTCTCCTTTGAAGCCGTACAAAACTTCCGCCTCCATCATGCAGACCGGGTCTTCGTCTCGAATGGCTGATTTTAGCAAGCCTTTCGCATCGGCAGGGTCAATACAGGAGATGACTTTCAAGCCGGGGCAATTCGCCAGCCATGCCTCGAACATTTGCGAATGCTGTTGCGCCAACTGACCGGCAGAACCGGAGGGCCCTCGGAATACAATCGGGCAGGTATAATTTCCGGCGGATTGCGAAAGCGTTTTTGCCGCATTATTCACAATCTGGTCGAAAGCCAAAACGGCAAAGTTCCAGGTCATAAACTCAATGATAGGTCGCAACCCATTCATCGCTGCACCGACGCCGATGCCTGCAAAACCAAGCTCAGCGATGGGCGTGTCAATCACCCGGCGGGCGCCGAATTCTTCGAGCATTCCTTTGCTGACTTTGTAAGCTCCGTTGTATTCGGCGACTTCTTCGCCCATCAAAAAAACGTTCGGGTCACGGCGCATTTCCTCCGACATACCTTCCCGGAGGGCTTCCCTGAGTTGCAATGTTCTTGTCATTTTTTATGGCTGATAAAATGAAAAATGAGCGGCAAAATTATCGAACAGGCTGAGACTTTTTCCAACAAATTCAGGTGGAACAGCGAGGTGGTTGCTTTGGCTTGCGGACAGCGAATCATACAGATGAAAGGACGAATGCCCGTTCGCCAAAAATTAAATCCTGCCAATTGCCCATTCCAGAATTAAATGCCGAACTTTGTCGGCATCACGATAAAATCGCTTTGTCGCTTATGCCACGTAACTATACACTCCCATTCCTTCTTGCATACCTTTCTTTCCTGCTCCCTTCCTGCGAGGAGCCTATCGAACTGGACTTGGATGAAAAAGCGAGGCTGGTGGTCATCAGCAACTTTTCCGATAAAAATGAGCTACAGGTAGTGGTTTCCAAGACCAAATCCGTCTTGTCTGCCGACTCGGTGGACTACGTGACCGATGCCTCGGTGATGGTTTTTGCAGACAATGAATTGATTGAATTGTTGGAACTCGTTCCTGCCAATCCCATCAAAAACACGCCGCCGCATTACCGGACGAACAATCTGACGCCCGAAATCGGAAAGGCTTACGACATCACGGTGAGCGTGCCCGGTTTTTCGCTGGTCACTGCTTCGAACAGCATTCCAGTCGCCGTGCCTATTCAATCGGTAGAATTTTCAAACACCGTCAGCGATGGCGAAAACAACCAGGAGGTGATTCAATTCAATGTTTCTGTCACCATTGACGACCCGGCGGGTTTTGAGAATTTTTACCACCTCGTTTTTTATCCTGAATTGTACAGATTGAGCCAGTCGCCCGAGGCGGATACCATTTTTCAAATCGCTTCCACGCTCGAAACTGTCTCCGACAACGTAGGCTTCCCCGTTCTCAAGCATTTCGACAACCATAGCTTTTTGTTCAACGACCAGACTTTTGAGGGCAAGTCCAAAACGCTTTCGTTTTCAGGGCAATATTCCTACGAAAAAGGGCAACTTTTTCCAGGCGACTTTTTCCTCGAACTTCGAAGCGTTTCGGAAGACTACTTTTATTACCACTGGACTTTGACCAAGCAAGTCAACGACGGCAGGCAACCTGTTCCCGGCGGCGTGGTGGTGAAGGGTAACATTGAAAACGGGGAAGGCATCTTCGCCGGTTTTAGCTCGTTCAACAGGTCTTTCAACATTTACAATTGAGGTGATTAGTGATTGGTGATCGGTGATTGGAAAAAAAAGCCCGGTGGAAAATCCACCGGGCTTTTTTTTCCAATCACCAATCACCAGTCGCTAATCACCAATCACCAAAAATTTTCCTTCGGATAGGGGGCAATGGACAATTTGGTGTCTTTACCGTCGAACGCACCGAATTTGATTCTCAACTAACTTGCTAATACCGAAGAAAAATGACAGTAACAGCTACAAATTCCATCTCCGCTCTTTCCCACTTTCCACTGTTTGATTGCCTCAATGAGGATGAAAAAAGTAGGCTCGATGCCATGTCTGAATTCAAGACCAAGCCCAAATTCAGCTATATCTACCTGCCGGACGAGCCTTCCGAGCAAATCTTTTTCCTGTTGAAAGGCACCATCAAACTCGCCACCCATTCCGACGACGGGAAGGAAGTGATTAAAGCGCTTTGCCAGCCGCATGCCATGTTCGGCGAGATGAGCATTATCGGCGAGACCCGTCGGCAGGATTTTGCGCAAGCGCTGCGGGAAGAAGTGATGCTCTATGTGCTAAAAGTGGAGGATTTGAAGAAGCTGATGCAGAGCAATTTCCACCTCTGCGATAAAATCATGACCCTCTTCGGCAACCGCTTGATGCGGGCGGAAAACAAGCTCGAATCGCTCATTTTCAAAGATGCCCGCACTCGCATCATCGAGTTCATAAAAGATTCCATCGAGCGTACCGGCAGGAAAGTTGGGTTAGAAATGTTGTTGAAACATTCCTTGACTCACCAGGATATTGCCAATATCACCTGCACTTCACGTCAAACGGTGACGCTGGTGCTCAATGAGTTGCGCAAATCCGACCTGATTTATTTCAACCGGGGGAAAATCCTCGTGCGGGATATGGCGAAGCTCGCCTGATGGTTAAAATGGCTAAATGGCTGAACGGTTGAGCAACCGTTCAGCCATTTTTCATTCAGGCAAGTCCATCCTGATTCGCCATTCGTTGGGCAGGTAATTATTGATGCGGTTGTCCAAAACCTTCATCCAGCCTAAATTCAAGCTGCCAAACCTGGCAAGATGCCATCCTTTTTCCAAGCCCGGCAGGTCGGGAGTTTCCTTTTTCAAAAAGCGCAACGCCTGTTCCCTGGACATTTCAACTGCCGAGAAATCCTTTCTCATCAGGTTACTCAAAGCCAAAGCGTGGGAGGGTACGAAGTCCTTTTTTTTCAAATAACCCATCTGCGTTCCGGCTGTACATTTCTTCAAAGATTGCTGCAAAATCCTGGCAGTTTCAGCATGAATAGCTGGCAGGGCGATGACTTCGCCTGTTTCAAAAACTTGGAAAGACAGACTTTCCGGTGTCTCTATCCAAGGTGCGAGCGTTTCCAATAATTTCCGGTCAAGCTTCTTTTCCGAACCTGCCGGGGCGGTTTTCATGCGAAAATCATCGCCTGCCTTTCTTTTCAAAACCGCCAGAAAAAAACCTTCCCCTCGCACCCGGTGCGGGTAAAATTGATAGCCCATTTTCTCCTCCGCCACGCCCCAGTTTGCCGGAATGGAGAGTTTAACCTCTTCTAAATCAAACCTTTCCAGCATCCAAGCCACATTGTTTTCATTTTCCAAAACATTGAAGGTGCAGGTGGAATACAGCAAAATGCCACCGGGTTTGACCAACTCGCAAGCATCCGAAAGAATGCGCTGCTGCCGGGCTGCGCAAAGCCTGACATTGTTTTCTGACCATTCCCGTACGGCACCCTCGTCCTTTCGGAACAAGCCTTCGCCTGAGCATGGCGCATCTACCAAAACCACGTCGAAAAAGCCTTTCAATCTTGAAAACTCGCTGCTGTCGAGGCTGGAAACGGCGGCGTTGGGGTAGCCCCATTTTTCCAAATTCAGGCGCAAAACGGGCAGGCGGGTGCGGATGACTTCATTTGCCAGCACAAAACTTTCAGGTGAGGTAGCCGAGAGCAGCAAGGTCGTTTTTCCACCAGGCGCAGCGCAGAGGTCAAGTATTTTCAAGGGTTTTGACAAATCCACCGCTTGCCGAAGGGCTTCAAAAATGAACATGGACGACGCCTCCTGCACGTAATATGCGCCTGCGTGAAAAATCGGGTCGAACGTAAAAATTGGACGTTCCGGCAAGTAAAAACCTGCGGGGTGCCAGGCAACCGGGTTGTTTTTTTCAAAAGAAATGGAAGATGACTTGGAAGGATTGAGCCGGATGCTGACGGGAGCAAGTTGGGAGAGGGATTGCAAAAAATCGGGTAGCTCGCCGCCGAGGATTTCTTGCATTTGGCTCAAAAAGGCATCGGGCAAATTCATTTTCAACCGACAATTCAAACGCCGGCAGGATTTGGAACCCTGCCGGCGTTGATTTTTTTAGGCGACAACTTGCACCTCTTGTACCTCCTGCGCCTCCGACGCCTTCAAGTAGGCATACGCATCGTGCTCCATTGCGCCTTTTGGCAACCAATCGTAAAACTTGCCGAGGTCTTTTTTAATCATGTTCACGTAAAACTGCGGCAGTTTAGTGGTCTCGCCTTCGAAGAATGGCAGGAATTCCGGGTCGGTGTCGAACCTCCTGCGGACTTCTTTGTGGTATTTCAACCTGCCCCAACCTTCGGCAGTTATTGCCCGCATCATGTTCATCCAGGCAGACATGGAGCTGTTGCTGTGGCTGAAGCGGCGGTAAATGTTCTTGTAATTAAAGGTGTAATCCACCACGTCAATCACGTGGTCGTAAAACTCCTGCCAGGAGTAGTTTTTCGGCTTCACGTTCATTGCGTGGTTGTTGTTCAGGAAGTGGAATGGAAAGGGCAGCACCCGGTTTTCACGTTGATATTCAAGGTTTAACGGAGCGGCTTGCCCGAAAGCGGTCAGCAGCGAGTAGCCAGGGAAAGCGGCAGGCGCCTTGTCCACGAAGCGTTTTGTCAGTTCAAAAGGCTCGGCACCTTCTTCGCTGTCCAGCCCCATCACAAAATTGCATTGCATGTAGGGGATGTACTTCATAATCATATTCACCTGCTCGGAGACCTGGTTGACCTTTTCGATGCCTTGCCGCTTGCCGGTTTTCGACTTTCCGCCCAGTTCAAACCACGACTCGATGCCTGGCAAAATGGCTTTAAAACCGGCGTTTTTTAACCGCTTCACGTGGTCTTCCGACAGGAGGGAAAGGCTGCTTTCCGCAATGAATTCAATGCTTCCCGACGGCACGGCTTCCTCGATGGCGCCGAGCGTTTCATCGAAACGGATGCCGAAGTTCGGGTCGTGCCAGGAGGCTTGCGGGCGTTTGAAGGTTTTCACCAAAAAGCGCAAATCGTCCTTCATCACATCGAAATCGAGCGGTTGGTAAGGCACGGTCGAATCAATGCAAAAGGCGCAAGTGTACGGGCAACCCATGCTGCCAATCATCGGGGTGATTTTCAGCAATGGCGCTTTACGCAAGGTTTGTGCGACAAATTTCCACCGCTCCCGGACGCCGGGAATTTGAACGGGCTGCTTGCCTGCCTTCAACAACACGCCGTACGGGCGGTGCGGGGTGCATTCGTTGAGCACTTCATAGATAAGCTCCTTGTTCGTGAAGCCAAAAACGTAGTCGAAATATTTCAGCGCATCCTGCGGGTAGCATCTTGCGTGGGGCCCGCCGAGCACCGTCACCGCTCCGTTTTGCCGAAAACGGTTGCTCAAAGCGTAGGCAGTCAGCGCAGCTTGCGTGAAGGAACTGATGAAAACGAGGTCAGCCTTTTCAGGCACCTCTTTTTCCAGGTTTTCAAAGCCCGTGTAAGTGACCAGGGTAACTTTATGACCTGCCTGCTCGCACCAGGTGGCGATGACTTGCGGCATGATGCTCGCAAAATTGGCGTTCATAATTCTGGCGAAAAGGTCATTGGTAGGCGATTTGGTGATGAGGTCAACGATACAGATATTGAGTTTTTTCATGAAGACTGGTTGAGCGGTTGATGAATGAATTTCGGCAAATGTAGTCACTGGTTTTCGTTCCGGTTTGGTTGGGAGAAAAAAACGCCAGGTACGACCTGACTGTAGCCGCTGTCCAATTCAGCGAACTTGAGAAATAATAGTGTCGGGCTTGCACATCGGCATCTTACTGCCTTGCTGTTTGAAATCAAGGATTTTAAGGGCTTTCGTTGTATATCTCGTCTCGCCCTCTTTAATTTTCAGGAACTGGTTTGACTTTACGTTCATGAAAGTTTGAACCTCGTTGGTTGCTTGCCAACGGATATTTATTTCATCAATCACAACGGCTTTTCCGATGCCGATTTCCCGGCGCAACGGCGAGCAACCGAAACTTCCGCCTGAGTTCACATCCCGATAAACGCTTCGTTGAGCGCCATTTTCACGAAACTTCACCTCTATCCTGGCGCCGATTGCCGCTCTGTTCGAGACAGTGCCTTCCAATTGAATGCAAATCCAGTTGTTGTCATTTTGACCGGGATTCAGGTAAAATGAACTCGGGAAATGGTCGCCTCGAAATGCCCCGCCCATTTCGGAGTAAATATCCTGGTCGCCGTCGTTGTCCATATCTGCGAAGGCGATGCCATGCCCTTTTTGCAAATTACCTGTCCGGGAAACATTCGTTACGTCCGCAAATCTTTTTCCGCCCATATTTTTAAACAGCTTATTAGGCAATAGTGATTGGAAGGCGGGATTGCCCGTTCCCAAATAAAAATCAAGCCACCCATCATTGTCTATATCGCCAAAATTATTGCCCATTGCATAAGCCACTTTATTTAGGTTCACCTGGCGTGTAACATCGGTAAATGTCCCATTCCGGTTATTTCGGTATAAATACATTTCACCTTCATTTTCATCGGATAATTTCAAGGCTTCACGAGCGGCATAATATGATAAGGG
>CAZHLB010000042.1:0-17875 GCA_964533005.1 uncultured Saprospiraceae bacterium | reverse complement strand
CAGCTATTTCGGCTTTCGGCGGCTGGCAGGAATGGGAATCAACGCTGACCCTGCCTTTGGAAAAAAATGCGCTCCGTCGCCCGATTTTCCTTCGTTTCCAGGAACGCCAAACCGCTTCCCGGTTTTGTTGGAAAGATTACCTGCCAGACGTCCAGCCGGATTTTACCTACGGCAAGCAACCCTACAAAATCCTGAAAATAGCTTTCTGTCTCGACCACCACCACCACGTCGTGTTGAGAACGGAAGGCTTGGAGTCGGGAAAAAAATATGGTTTGCTCATTTAACCTTCGCTCATGGATGAATTGATAAAAATAATCAAACAAAGTGCGGAAGACCTCGCCGCCACCCTGGCAAAAGCGGTGGAAGCGCAACCTAACCGGTTCCAGCACAACAAAATAGCCATCGAGCTTTACCAGGCTTGCAGCGCCATGGAAACTTACTTCGAAAAGACTGCCGGTTTGCTGCCAATGCAGCCGCCGAAGGTGCAAGAAAAGATTACTGCCCTCGAACAAGCTCTCCAAAAAATCACCCGTGAAATCGAGGACGTCAGGCAACAGGAGCAACAACTTTTCGAGGCGGAAAGCCGCCTTGCGGCAAAGCAGCAGGAACACCAGGAAGTGCTTTCCCGGATTGAAAATCTACGAAAAATTGAAGCTCACCTGGAAGTGCTCGAACAGACCGACCTCGACGGTGTGCAGCATTTGCAGTCCATGCTGAACCAGCGGGCAAGGGAAATCATGCCTTCCCTCGAGGCACTGGGCAATGAGCTTCAATCAGAAAAAAGCCAGGCGATGGCGACCCTTCGAGACAATGCCTGTAGCCTGTCTGAAAGCATGAAGGAACTGGAAAAACTGGAGGCTGAAGCTGCCAGCCAATTGACGGGAAAACTGGAACGAATACAGTCCATCTTTTCCATCCGAAGCAATGGCTACAACCGGCTGCGGGAGCAATTCAACGACTACGCTGGCAGGCTCGAAGACATAGGTCGGAAAACCGAGGAATTGAAAAGCCGGTACGAGCAAGACTTGCAGATTTACAAGCTGCACCTTGCCGCCGACGAAAAAATCTGGGGCGGGCTGGGCGAGCCGGTCAACGGCAATCAAATTGTGAACCGGAGACTGGCAGAAGTAAAACAACAATTGGAAACCTTGGATGCGGAGCTGCTGGCGGCGATTCAAGCAAAAGCCGAGCTACTGCACCCGAAACAAAATCAACCTGCATGAGCAACACTGCAAAAATTCAGTCATTAGAACAAAGACTTGCCAACCTGGAAAATGCGCTTTCCCGGCAAAACGGCGAGCCGCCGGAAATCCCCGTCGTGTTTCAATTTCCGCAACGACTGGAACGGCAGCCCAGGTTTCGGTTGCCGCTGCTACCTGCGAGTCGCATTTTCTCCAAAGACGTGCTCGAAGGAACCCGCCTGCGGGCTACCTTCCAGCACAACCGAATCTGGCTTGCCAACGAGCGGTTGGTCGGCTTGCTGCAAGGCTTTTCCGCCATGCGGCTGACAAATTTGAGTCGAACGCAGTTTCAAAAACTCAAACCGCCAACCAATCTTGGCAACTACAAACCTTCGTTGGCGGACTTGTTTGCCCAGCAAACCCGGTTGTTTCGGGAGGCGGTGCAGGGTGCCATCCAACGAGCCGCCGAAAAAAATCGCCAGGCTGGCAAGACCCGGCACACGAATAAAATTTAAGGCTGACAAAGGCTGATTTTACCGCAAAAATCAGCCCTTGTCAACCACAACTGACCCTTTCACATTCTTAAATCTGACGTACCCATGGCTTCAAGCAATCACGAGCCCAGACGACAAGCCCAATCTCCCGGTGCGGAAATCATGCCTCCTGCTCCGGCGCCAGGTTTTCCTCCTTTCTACCGGTACTTCTGCTGGTGCGCAGGCGCAAACCTGGAAGTTTTGCGGCGCTATCCGACCGAATACAATAAGTTTTTTGGCATCGGCGCCGCTGTTTTTATGACCGCCGTTTTCGCCCTGCTTTCCAGCACTTATGCGCTGACGGAAGTATTTCAGGACACCGCCACTGGCGAATCCGATTACCTGTTAATCATGCCCGTTTCGGTAACATGGTCGGCGTTCATTTTTTTCCTCGACCGGTTTTTGGTTTCCAGCATCAATAAGCTGGAATCCGGCTGGCGGCAGTTTGGGATGGCTTTTCCCCGCGTGCTGCTGGCTATTTTGATTGCTATTGTCATTGCTCGCCCGCTGGAATTGCGCATTTGTAAAGAGGAAATATGGGAAGAGCTTTACAAGGAAAGAGAGAAGGAAAAGGTCGAAAACGACAGTTTGTACAATATTTACCTGGCAGATTTGGATAGCACCACAATAATCCGGGTGGAAAATGCGAACCCCCACACCAGTAAGCTCAATGATGAAATCGCTGATTTGCAAAAGCAAATTGAGGTAGCTCGTGCACCATTGCAAGCAGCTGAAGACAGCTTGGCTCGTGAAATCAATGGCACTGGTGGTTCAAGAAAACGAGGATGCGGTCCAGCTTGTGAAAATTTGAAAAATAGCGTTCGACAGAAGAAAGATATCTATGATGAGGAACGCAAAAAGTTAAATGCAGAAATTGAATCACGCAGACAAACTTTATTACTTTATGTCGACAACACTAAAATTGATGCAGCCGAAATCAAAAAAGAGGTTGAAAAAAAAAGGGCTTCATTGATGGCTGACTGGAAACGTAGGGAAGAAGAAATTATGAATCAAAAAGCCAACTCCCTCCTCGCTCAAAACCGCATCATCGGCAAGCTCAGCGAAGACTCCAGCGTATTTATGATGATGCTTGCCATCACCCTGCTTTTCGTCTTTCTGGAAACGGCGCCCATCTTAGTCAAGCTATTCACCAGCGCCGGACCATACGAAACTGCCATCGCCCAACTCGAGCATCAGGCGGAAAGCGACATCCGCCAACAGCGAGTTTTGACCCGGCGGGAATTCAACGTCAACACCAATCTGCTCAACCAAATGGCTCGCTCCCAATCCGAACTGATTAGCCAGGAACTGCGCAACTGGACGGAAAAACAGATGAACAACCTGCGCCACAGGCAGGATGGTTTGGAGGAAGAGGAGTATAATTCTACCGAAATTTAAAGCCATGAATACAACACAATGCCCGGTTTGCCAAGCTGAAATTCCACCTGGTGAAAACTGGTGTGCCGCCTGCGGTCAGCCCGTTTTGGAGCCGGTTACCGACGCCTTTCGCAGTCGTTACAATGAATCGCTGAAAAAGCAGCGACAATTCCTGAAGCACCTAAAACAGGACGGGGAAACCAAGCAATTGAAAGCCAGCCTTTCTGAATTGAAAAAAGCGGTGGCGGAGAAATCGGCAAAGCTGGAAGCATTGCGAGACCGCCGAATAGACCTCGCAGAACAGCTGAAGGCAGCCCAAGAAGAACGCTCCAAAATGGAATACTTGCGGGAAAAATGCGAGCTATACGTTGACTGCCGCAACATGTGCGACACCTTTTTGAAAAGCTTCAAACCTGATAAGGCAGTAGATGTCCGTCGCACACCCGACCGGAGAACGCTCGTGATGAAATTCGGGGAAGCGGCGGCAGCCCCTTGCCCTATGCTTGCTTTGAGCCGCAATCGCATTCAATCCGGCACAGAAGACTGCGACCTGTTCATCAAACTGGAACCCTTACGCATCAAAAACTCCAAAGAGAAATGGACAGTGGACCTGGACACACTGCCCAGACCCAATGGCAGACGTTATTTCGACCTTATTTTTAACCACAAGGACCAACTTCAACACTACACAAACCCAAGTGATGCATCATGGATACTATAAATCTGAACTCATCCTCGCATTGCCAGGCTTGCGACGCAACCATGACTGCCGCTGCCAGCCAGCCTTTCTGCACCAATTGCGGCTGGGAAAGTTTTCTGTTTTTCCACCTGCCGGATTCAAGCGGGCAAGCAACTGACGCCGCTCAACAATTGAAAATACGTCAGGAATATCTTGCGAAATCCGCCAGCAACGTGCATGAAACCACCGCCCTCGAAACGGAAACTCAAAAATTATCTGATGAATTGGAGCAGCTTTCAACAGCCTGCATCGCTATGGAAAAAGCCATCCAAGACCTGGAGCACGACTTGAGCGAGGTGGAAAATGAAATTGCACAGGCGGCGTCTTTCCCCATTATTGAATTGATAAACCCGAATGACCCGCTGTTTGTGAACGTCTTTACAGTGCAGGGCCAGGTGGAAGCCTGGCGTTCTCAAGAACACTTCCGCATCGAAGGGTGCATCCGCAATAAAAAACTTCATCTTTTTGCCACCGACCGGCTGCCGCATCCATTTGACATAGCAGTTGGATTTTCCCGAAAGCCGAAATTGCTGATTGAAGATGCGGAATACGTCTGGCGGGTAACCATTAAACCGCAAGAGCAGAAATTGAATAACGTCGAATGGGAGAGTCACTATCCCTTGCCGCTGGAATTGGAAGGAGAATGGTTCGTCAAAATGACTCCTTTTAAACAAAACAAAATCGCCGACGAGGATGTAAGTGTCCACTTCGAGCAGCGATTTCAACCAATATTAATTTGAAGCCCAATGGTTACGTGTACTATTTGCAATCAGCCTTTCTTCAACTTAAAAGAATACCGTGAATATGCGCCCAAGTGCATTCACGAAGACCACCGTTTTTCTGATGTGGAGGTGAAATTCGACGACAGTTCCGGCGGATTGGAATCGAATTATGCCGTGGTGGGCGCAATCGGCTCCGGCAAATCTTACTTCATTTATTCACTGCTGCATACGTTGCTCGAAAATCAACCAGCAGAATTAACTAATTACATGGACAAAGTGAACATGTACGTCCAACCCCCACTGGGCGAAAAGGCAAGGGAACAATACAAAAAACAAAAAACGATGATGTTGAACGGCACCATCATTGGTACGCGTCGAAGGGATGAGCAAAATAATGTGCCTATTAACATCAGCATCAAAGTGGGAAGAGGCACTTCTCAGAAAAAAATCAGAATTACTTTCTTCGACATATCGGGGGAGAATTTTGCTAATCCCAATTATCTGAGACAAGAAGCACGGGTGCATAAAGCCAAAGGAATTATCTTTCTTATTCCGCCCTGGGAAGATGTCCGGCTCAATAACCTGCTGAAAGACATTAGCGATTATAATTTTGAAGTGGACGATTTCATCATTTACGAGCATCTTTTCCAGGCGATTCGGCATAACACCAACGCTAAGTACCTTCGCAAAGTCAGCACACCCATTGCTTTTTGCCTGTCCATGTTCGACCTTTTGGAAGACTATGTGCCTGAAAAAATTAAAGGTAACCCTTACCTGGAAATGGACACCATGATGCACAATAACCTGTTCGATTTTCCAAAAGCCGAATCGAATGGTATCAAAATCAAAAACTTTCTGACCCGAAACAGCCGCTTGCCACTGAAAGGAATTGAAGACAAATTCAGCAAGGTGAATTATTTCGCCATCTCCTCCATCGGGCATTCGGACTTTGAAAATATTCGGACGAGAGAATTCCAACCGAAAGGTATCCTCGCCCCACTGTTCTGGCTCATGGCGGAAAATCAATTCATCCAAAGCACTCGAAACAATTATTGATATGAACGAAGATACCTATTTCGACCAGGAACATCCCGAACCGGAAACACCGGCGACACAAGCAGGGTTGGCAACGGCAACTCAGACCGCTGCTTCCGAAACGCAACAATCTGAACCTCCCCAGCAAAGCGCCGCCAGCAGAGCTGCCGCAGGAGTCCGTCAGCAATTGCAGGAGACCCGTCAGCACGCAAACGAATTTTTCATGCGGATTTTCAACAGCCGAAAATGCCCGTTTTGCATGGCAACCGTGATTGACAATAACCGTAGGCTAACGCACAACCAAACCTTGTCTTTTTGCTCCAATCCACTTTGCGGGCATGAACTGCCTGCGGGTTTTTTCAAGAACAAGTCAAGTCTGGTCACGCTCGTCGGCGGCTCCGACACCGGAAAAACGCATTTTATCACCGTGCTGACCTACCAACTGCAAGAGTCTACCAGCATGTTGAACATGATAAACTTGGACGGGGGGATTATTACCGGGAAAAAGCTTTTTGACCGCAATTCTGAATTACTTTTTGCAAAACACCAGAGACTCACTACAACTCATCAGAAAGACAAAGTGGAAAAAGACCCCATCGTGCTGCGCCTGAATCGCCATAGGGGCAATCAAACATCCAACACCTACATATCTTTGTTTGACACGCCCGGCGAGGTGTTTATGGATTTAACCGAACTGACTAATAAATATCCTCATATTGGCAATTCCGACGCCATAATTTACCTGATTGACCCACTAAACATTAAAAAACTCCACCCCGAAATAGAGGAAGAACAACCCGGTTTCTTTGAGTTTTTAAATACCAAATCCGGTGAAGACTATGACATCATCAACAACTTACACGACATATTTGACCGTGCCGGGCGGGTGCGGGGCGGCAAAATCACTGTTCCCATTGCGTTTTGCTTGTCCAAAGCAGACCTGCTCCAAGCCAAAGGCACTTTTTATTTTCCCGAAGAAATAGACAATGATTTCCTGACCCTGAAAGATATTTTGAAGGATATTGAATATGCTTCCCAAGAAATGATTGAATATCTTCAAGATTTCGACCGGCGTCTGATGAACCAAATAAGGGGAAAATTTCAGCAATATGCGTTTTTTCCCATGGCAGCCCTCGGTAAGAACCCAAGTGGGGACCTAATCGATGGCGGACCGCAGCCGAGGGGCGTATTACATCCGCTCGTTTGGCTCTTGAATCAAATAAAATTTATCGGATGAAAAAAGCCAAACTCTTGCAACATACCTATACTTCCTCCCGGGTGCTTCGGGGATATTATACCATTCAACGTTCGGCGGGATTGGATGATAAAACTGTTGACCAATTGGAAAGATGGGGTATGTATAATGTCCCGGAACAGTATGCGCCGAACCCGGCAAACGCCACGGAGTTGGCAAAATTCCCCGTCCAGGAAAATATATATCGCCTCGAAAACGGAAGGCAGGTTTTTAGCCGGAGCGTTTATCTGGGGCGAGACAAACATTCCCGCTCCCCCAGGTACGGCAATTATTTTTGTCACTCGCTGGTGTTGGAAGACCCGAACCAGCTTGTTTTGCCTTTCGATGTTTTCACTAAAGATATCTGGATTGAAGAATTATCGGCTGAAACGGAAACGGCTGGAAATGACACGATTAAACCGCTCGACCTTGAGTTTGCAGGTGAAATAGGAGAAGAATGCCTTGAATTTTTGAGAAATTTTTCAAGCTACCCATTTAAGTTGGGGCATTTGTGTGTGGTCTTAGACCACCTTGTTAGCCGGGAATTCGACCGCAAAAAAATTGTCATCGTTGATGAAAAAGAATTTCTGAGGGATTGGATTTATGCCTTGACCATTATTTTCCCACCTCATTTATACCGCAATATTTCCTTCACCTCTTTTTCTGCCGACCCGGTCAACAGCGAGGCGCAAATAATCTGCACCGTTCCGAAAACTGAAAAATTATTGCACTCGCAGCGTTCCTCGATTTGCGTTGTGAAAGCTAATGAAGATACGCACGTAAACTCCTTTGTCAACCTTTTTACGCAAGCAGTTTATGACTTGTTGAAAAACGATTCAATAACGTTGAGCGAGTTCACTGAAAATTGGAAACAACTGCTGGCGCAAATCAAAAGCGTCAAGGAAATTGGTCCTCAGCTCAACCGGAATATGCAATATTACGTCAGAACGCTAGGCTGGAAGGAGTTTGACCTGACTAAGTTTGAGGAATTGCTGGCGGATTTCAGAGAGTTCAGGCAAGATATTTTAAGCAAGCTAAATGAACTGCCCGACGTGCGTCAACAGTATTATGAAAAAGAAATCAACAAGGGAAATCTTCGGGTTTTTGACGACAACCTCCACTCCATATTTGCCCGAACCAATACGCCCGATGCAAAATTAATCAAAGAATTTGCCGTGTACGTTGAATTACTGGCGTTAAATGCAAATGAATTAGGGCCATTAAATGAGCTTTTGAGTTTTAACAAACGCCACCTCGACAACAGGCAAACGACAAGGCATATCATTCAAAACCGATCTTTTAAAATCTTGCTTAACCTCAAAAACTGGAAGCGCTACTCTATCAAAACATTCCAGGACATTTACGACATTGACCCGGAAAATTATGCCCAAAGCCCGTTGAAAATAGAGTTGCAGGTCTTTAAGTTGTTTAAAAAACTACAAGGAGAATATCAGGATGAGGGCGCAAAAATTGACGACCTCTATAATTTGCTCGAATCCGCATCGCAATATCCATTAGAAAAGAGAGACCTCTTGCGCAAGGAAATCGGGAGTATAGATGTTTATTTGTCAGAAATTCAATGGCTTCATCATTTACCTGTGCGAGAACAAAAGATAAGATACATTTTGAAAGAATTTCCGGCATCGGAGTACAGCTTTTCCTTTTCCGATTTGGAAAAATTGATGCGAATTTGCAGATTTTACAATACCGGAGATTTAAACAATGAAGTCGTCAACAATGAATTTCGAAGCTTAAAATCCAAAGACAAGGCAAAAGTATTGACCAGCTTAAAAAACCGGGATTTGAGGGCGGAGGTCATTGAAAAAGTGCTGGTTCTAAATGTTTGTCATCCCAAGGAACCCTTCATGAAAAAATTCACAGACTTATTTAGCGACGAGATTTTATTGGTGGACTATTCTAAAAAACGCATCATTGACTTTTTGCTGAATTACGTCATGCAGCACCGAAGCGAGCAGGAAAATAGATACCTGGAGACTATCCTTACTTTTAACAGGGAGAAAAGATACACATTCATTGCCGACAAAGAATATGCGGCATCACTTTGCAAAAGATATGAAGTGCTTGTTCCCGACCGCAGCCATGTTCAAAACGAATTGCTCGTCTCCCATGAAGCATTCCATGTTTTTAAATTGTCGGAAGTCACCCTCATCCCAAGCCTGAATTGGGATGAATTCGACGTCGCAATTAAATTGAACAACCTTAAAAAATTCGACGCCGAAATCAGAAAAATCCTTGAAAAATCAGCCGTTACAGTCAACCATATTTTTGATGAACTTAACCGCCTTGACAAGCAAGGCTTCGATTTCAACGACTGGATGGGTATCCTTCAAATATTGGCGGAAAGAAAAGTTGCCAAAGCTACCGTCTCACTAGCCCTTATTGCTTTCTTGAATAGATATCGCAAGGGTTTTCTCCAGCCATCCTGGACTTGGATGTTTTATAATTTGTTTATTGCCATCCGGGTCAGAAATGAAGACGAAATCTGGAATGAATTAATTAACCAAAAAAAGTTTGACGATGAAGAAAAAACCTTTGCGGACGATTATGACGACCTCCAATTCTGGAGCAATTTCATGCAAATAACTGCAATGGAAATCGGCCCGCACGTGCGCCCTCAGAGATGGAACTCCATCGGGAAGAGCGTGCAGAAAGTTACTCAGGGGATTCAAAGCCTGAAAAATTGGTTCACAAAATAACGTCCAGCAATTCATGTCAACTACCAACCAAATCTCCCCCTTCCTCAACCTGGCTGCTATGTCGCCGGGCACGGAGACCCTGGGTCCCGGCAGGCGGTTCGTCGTTTGGGTGCAGGGTTGTCCATTCCGTTGCGAAGGCTGCATTGCACCGGACTGGATTCCCCTCAAAAAAGCCCATCTGATGCCCATCGAGTATTTGGCGCAGCAGGTGATTGGCATGGAAGACCTGGCTGGCATTACCATTTCGGGCGGCGAGCCGATGTTGCAGGCGGGGGAATTGGCTACCTGGCTTGAAATAATTCAAGCGGAGCGCCCAGAGCTAAACGTCATCGTTTTCAGCGGCTTCCGGAGCGCCCAACTCCGATGGGAGCAGGCGCAACGGTTGCTCGCCCGCACGGATTTGTTGGTGGATGGCTTGTACGTCCGCAAAAAAAACGATGGCATGGGCTTGCGAGGCTCCTCCAACCAACAATTCCATTTTCTCACCGGCAGGCTGTTGCCTTTCCGGGAAAGCATCGAAGGCGCTCGGAAAAGCCTGGAATTCCAGGTTCAACCCGATGGCGTTCTGATGGTCGGCATTCCCGAAGCGGGGTTTGCCTGGTAATTTCTCATTTGAAGCTGTCTTCCAAAAAAAAAAGGCGGCTTCGCTTAAAAACTCAAGCCATGAGCGGTCAAAAAAAGACGCCTATTCAGATTTTACGGGAAGACCTCGACGTGGCTCGCAAACAAATTTGCGACCTGTCCGCCCAGCGAAAAAACATGACGGACGAGCTTCAGCGAGCACGTGAAGAAGGCAAGGCGCAAGTCGCCAACCTTCAGACACAGATGGAAAAACGCCGCCAGGAACAAGCCAAAGTCGTCGAGAACCTGCAAAGCGACATCAAAGAGGTGGCTGCCCAACACCACCGGGACATGGCGGCGCACCGGGAAGAATTTGTCCGGGAAATGCTATCTCTGGAAACCCGGACTGACCAAAAATACGAGTCGCTCCGCGATTGGACGCACAACCGACTGGAGCATCAACGAGCCGAGCACAATCGGCTTGCGCTGCGCCAACAGCGCCAGAATCGAGAACTGAAGCGCCAAATCGAGCAAATCCAACAGCGCGAAGAAACCCGCTCCGCCAAAGCCAAAGACTACGTTTCCGACCTGCAACGTCTCGTGGAATCTGCCGAGCAAAACCTGCCTCATGAAAAATTTGCACCGGGAAAAATGGAAAAAATCCGCCGCCAGCTTGCCGCCGCCGAGCGCCAATGGCAGGAAGATTTGCCTGCCACCGCTGCCGCCACCGCCCAGCAAGCTTTGTTCGACTTGATGGATTTGGAGGAAGAAGTCATGAAAAAAGAACTGGACTTCGAGTTGCTGCACGGGGCAGCGATTGAATGCACCAGCGGGCTATTCGAAGCAGTCCGCCGCAACCGGATGGTCGAAGTTCAATCAGGCGCTGCGGGTCAGGAGGTCAATTTCTGGACAGAAGGGCGCTACGATAAAATGGAACTGGAAATCGCCGAAGTGAAGCAGCGTTTGGAAACGGAGAAAAACACCCTCGACGCGGACGAAATTCAATCCATGCTCATCCGCCTCGACGAAATGGCAGGCAGACAGGAAAGCCTGATAAAAGAAGCTGTCGAGCGCATCATCTCCTCCCAACTGCGCGCCGAAATGGGCGACTCCGTCGTAGATACGCTCAACAAGCAAGGCTTTCGCATGGTGCTCGACGATTGCGGCTACTTCGAGCAAGACCAACGCAAAGCCTTCACCGTCAATATGCAAAATCGCTCCGGAACGAAAATCGTCACCGTCATCTCGCCTGACGAAAAGACTTACGAGAATATCATGTCCGTCAATACATACGACGAGCACATCTACGACGAAAACGTGCTCACCACCCGTAGCGAGGAAATCCTGAGCGCTTTGCGTGGGGCAGGCCTACAAACGGGCGCCACCATTTGCAGCGAGCAGGGTGCGCCGGAGTTTTACGAGCCGAAAAAATTTCTCCAGAAAAAAGAATCGGAGTCGAGAAAGAGCGAACAGGCTTTGCCTTCCGGCACTTCGGGCAGGGAAAGGCAAGCAGTTTTGCAAGAATAGGTTGATGAGGGTTGATGAGGTTGATGCCCATCAACCTCGATTAACCCTCATCAACCCAAAATATTTCCGCATGGTCGCCAGGTTGACCGAACAACTCGAACTGCACCAGAGCGACAACGTGGTCATGCTCTACGGCGAGGTGAACGACGTGTTCATCACCCCCGACTTGCTGCTGCACGACCGCGACGGCATTGACAAGATTTTGTTTTACCACCTGCGCCAACATGGCTTCGAGCGGATTATTTATTACGCCTCCGACCGCAGCTTGTACGCCTACGACGAAAACTCCCGACGCCTTTGCCTGCCCCCCGACCCGCCTGCCGCCGAAGCCGCTGTCGAGCCGGAAAATGAAGCCCAACCCAGTGCCGGCATGCACGGTCGCCCACTCGGCGGCAGCCGCCACCTGCGAACCCCGCAGCCTGCCCGCCCTGCGGCAGCCTCTGCGGCGGTTTGGGACGACGAGGGCTTCCTCAACGTGATGACCGGCGACGCCAACATTGCCGAGTGTCTCAAAGCCAGTTTCAACGACCGGAAAATCAAGACTGCCATCATTTTCAGCCAATTCGACCAGAACAGCCTCAAACCTGCCATCGAAAGTTTCGTCGCCAACCTCATCACCCGCTGGTTGCGCAACGTCACCAACAATCGCTGCTTTTTTGTCTTTCACGCCCCCACCCTCGAAGCGCTCAAACAAACCACAGACCGCTCTCCCGTTCTGAAAAATTTGCTCGCCGCCGCCCTCGACAACCGCACCCTTCATTCTTTGGTACATCTGCAATGCCCCCTCGACGACGAGTTGGAAAACCTGCTGCATTACCTGCGCCTCACCCAAAACAAAAAGCTGGAATGGCTGCAACTGGCGAAAATGGTGCGGGCGCTGGTTGCCGTGCAGCGGCAATTGAAAAATTGGTACATCGTCCTGAGCAGGATGGCGACGCTCGACGTGCAGTCTTTGAACCAGGCGTTGCCTTCTTCCTGGCGCGTCAACGCCAACGAGCACTCCGCCTGGGAACGCCTCGACGAACTCATTGGACTGACCGAATTGAAAGCCCATATCCGCGAGCAGGTCAATCATTTGCGCCAGCAAATCACAGAAGGCAGCCACAGCCGTGCGCCCATGCACCTGGTGCTGACGGGCAATCCCGGCACGGGAAAAACGACCCTCGCCCGCCTCATTGCAGAAATTTTTCGAGAAGAAGGCTTGCTGCGCAGGGGGCACCTGGTGGAAGTTGACCGGGAAAAATTAGTCGCCGGCTACGTCGGTCAGACTGCCATCAAAACCGACGAGGCTTGCCGCCAGGCGCTCGGCGGCGTCCTTTTTATTGACGAGGCTTATTCGCTGGCGCGCAAGGAGCAGCAAGACAATGACTTCGGCAAAGAGGCAGTGGACACTTTGATTAAAAGAATGTACGACTGGAAAGACCAATTCATGGTCGTGCTGGCGGGTTATCCTAAGCCCATGCAACAGTTGCTCGAATCGAACCCCGGTTTCGAGCGGCGCATCGGCGCTCAGATTTTTATCGAAGATTACAAGCCGGAGGAACTGCTGGAAATTTTCGAGCTGATTGCCCGAAAAAACAAACGAGCCATCGCGGAAGACTTGCGGGAAATCCTCCTGCGCATTTTCGCAGCGGAGTATCGGCGCAAAAACGACAAGTTCAAAAACGCCGGGATACCCGAACTGCTGTTCAAAAACGTGGCGCAACGCCACCTGAAACGCTGCGAAAACCACCGGCTCAACAAACTCGAAGAGCCTTTGCAATGCGAAGACCTGCCAAACGAGTACCACGTCATGCTCACCGAGGAGGCAGAAGACGACGCTGTGGCTGCTGCCCTGAAGGAATTGAACGGGCTAATCGGGCTGAAAAAAGTGAAAGAGCACGTGGCAGACCTGGTTTCCAACATCGAATATGCCCGCGCCACCCAAGCCGGCGACGACCAGCAAATCAGCCTGAAAACCAACCACCACCTCGTTTTTTATGGCAACCCCGGCACTGGCAAAACCACCGTTGCCCGCCTGATGGGGCGCATTTACAAGGCACTTAACATCCTCGCCGACGGCAGCGTAGAGGAAACCGACGCTTCTGATTTCATCGCCGGGTACTCCGGTCAGACCTTTGGCAAGACCCACGAAATCCTCGAAAAATCTCTCGACAAAGTGCTTTTCATTGATGAAGCTTACGGCTTGCGCACGGGCAGAGACGACGCTTTCGGCATGCAAGCCATCAACACCCTGTTGAAGTTCATCGAAGACCATCGAGACCGTCTCGTGGTCATCCTCGCCGGTTACACCAGCCTGATGAACAACTTTTTCGATGCCAACCCAGGCTTGGCGTCTCGCTTCCCGGTGCGCATCCATTTTGAGAATTACAACGAGGACGAACTGCTTCAAATCCTGCTTTCCATCATCGAGCGCAGCGGTCACCAACTCGACCCGGCTGCCTTTGCCGCTGCCAGGGATGGCGTGAAAACGATTTGCTCCGAACGCTATGGCGCTACTTTCGGCAATGCGAGGGAGATGGATAATTTTTTCCAAAACAACATCTTCCCTCGCCACCGCCGTAGAATCAACGAGGCGGTGAAAAAAAACGATTTGCGAAAAAACGACCCGCTCATCAAGCTCATCACGGCACAAGATTTTCCGTCTTCGACGCTCACTCACCCGGAGAAATCGAGAGAAGATGGCAAAAGCAGCGATTATTCCTTAGAAAAAAGCCGCCGAAAAGAGGAAACCCGGGGTACCCAAATTTTACAGCATCACGGCGAAGGCGACCAGTTTGTCGGCGATAAACACATTCACTACCACCTTCCCAACACCTCCCGGGAAATACCCACGCCGAAGTTTGTGAACTTTAGCGAAAGCCTTCCAACCCACCTCGTGAAGCGCACGCAACTTGTCGAACAGCTTCACAATCAGATTTTTAAAGCAGGCGGCGATTCCCGGCTCGTGGTGCATGGCATTGCGGGCATCGGGAAGACTTCGTTGTTGCGGCTTTATGCCGACCACTGCAAAGGCGATTTTCAACACCTCATCTGGGTGGAGTGCCACGGCAGCATTGCCAAGGCATGCCTGGAAAACGGCGACCTGCTGGCTCACCTCCAGCTTAGTTTTCCCAATAGCATGCCCGAAGCCGAGCGTTTTTCACACATCCAGAAAAGGCTCCGGGAGCAATTTGCCAATCAAACTTGCCTGGTTGTCATTGACAACGTGGAAGCCGGGCATGCGCAGGAGATGCGCCAAATCTTGCTGGATACCAATTTCAAGCTCGTCTTTCTCTCCCGCGAGCCGATTCAGTACTTCCACTCTTTTGTAGCTAAGGAAATGCAGCCGGACGAGAGCCGCTCGCTTTTCAGTTTCTACCTGCCGGAAGGCTGCGACGAGCACCAGTTGCAGACCCTTTTCAGCAGCGTTGGCTACCATCCTTTTGCCATCGAGATGATTTCCAAACACCTGCAAAATGGGGTTTATAAAAGCCTCGACGACGTGCTCAAACTGATGGAGCGCCGCCAGGGCAAACCCTTCACCGGCAGCGACCTCGACGATTTTTTCAAAAAATTGGTGCGCGTGGACAAGCTGCCCCACGACGAACAAATCCTGTTGCTGCATTTATCAGTGATTCCGCCCTCCACCTGGTCTTTCGACGAGTTGGCGGAAATTTTAAACCTCTCGCCAGAGAAGGCGGCGGCTACCCGCCAACTGGCATTTTCGCTGCTCGCCAAGGGCTATCTCAGCGGCGACATGAAGCATTTGCAGTGCCATCAAATCATTCAAATGGCGGCACGGGAAGCCAATCGCCCCACTGCCGGCAATTGCCGGGAATTGTTGGATGCCTTTGGCAAACCGCTTTTCGGACGCCTCGACGGCAACCTGACCAAGCAGGAAGTGGTGGAAACCGCCGGGAAATTCCACGCCATCCTGGAAGAATTTACCCGCCACCTCGACGACCGCTCCCTTTCGGAAAACATGGTGCTGAAAAACGCCGGGTTGCTCGCAAACTTCATCGGCGCTTTTGACCTTGCCACCCATCATCTGGAAAAAGACTACCGGGTTGCCGCCAAAATGAAGGAGAGCAATCCGCTGTTTTTCTGTCTCACCATCCGCCTGTTGGCTGGGGTGGAAATGCTCAAAGGCGACTATCGCAATGTCGAGCGCCACCTGTCTGAAGCCATTCTCCTGCTGAAAAACCAGCCCGAACCGGCGCCCGAAGAAAAAGTGGAAAGGCTCCGCCTCCACCGAATGCTGGGCGCCATGTTGCTCAACACCGGGCAGTTGGACAAAGCCATCCCGGAGTTGGACGAAGCGTATTACCTGTCGTTGGATATGGATTTCGACAATCCTTACGAGTACGGGTTGCTTTGCAGCGACCTCGCCGAAGCGCACATCGGGCTGGAGGTTTTCGACAAAGCGCTCGAAATGCTCCGAATTGCAAGCGAGCAGTTCGACCTCATCCACCAACTGCCCGAAATTTGCCTGGAACGGGGAACGCTGTTTTTGAACAAGGCGCTTGCCTATGCCGGGTTGGACGATTTCAAGAAAGCCCCCTTGTCGGTGGGCAAAGCACTGGAAATTTATGAGCAACTATTGCCCGAAGACCACATTCTCTTGTCCAAAGCTTACCAGGTCAAATCTTCCATCGAACTTGCTTTTTACGTACATGAAGTCAACGTGGAAAAAGAAAATGCCGACGATGAGCTTCAGCAGGAAAACCTGAAGAACGCCGAACGGGACGGGAAAAAAGCTATCGAAATTCTCTTCAAAAACCGCCAGACCTACGACCATCCTGATTTTGCCATGCTGTACAGCAGCATGGGCGTTATCAGCAAGCACCGGGGCGACGACGAAGCGTGCCTGGATTATCAGCGCCGGGCACTCGAATTGTTGAAAAAAACAGCGCCGAAGGACAGCCTTCAATTAGCCATAGTGAATTTCCGAACCGCCATGATTTTCTTCGAAGATCAAGCCGCCCCCATCAGCGACGAAGAAATCGGCAGGTATCTGCAAGCTGCTCTCGAAGCCCTGCCACCCAGCGAGATTTACCTCCCCCTGCGAGCCATCTTCAACCTGGTGCTCGCCATGCTCAATAAACGCAATGGCGCATTGACCTCTGCCATTGACTTACTCATGGACGCCCTGAGCAATTTCGAGGAGCATTTCAAAAAGTTCGGAGACGACGAGCCTCCGATTCTGGCGCTGTGCTGGCAGGAAATTGCGCTGTTGCATGAAGCCAACGGCGAGCTTGACAAAGCCTTGGAAAGCCAGCGTGCTGTTGTCGAAATGTGCGAGCGGCACAAGAAAGAAATGGGAGCGGAAATCGCCGAACCTTATATTTTACTGAGCCGCCTGTACCTGAAAAAAAACAACCGGAAAGATGCCCTCCGTTACAGGTACAGGGCAAAAGAAGCCAACGCCGAGTTGGTCAACGAGAAGCCCGATTTGAAAAACATGGGCGAGCTTTACCTGAAACAAAACCGGGAAAAAAATACCTGGGAATACGTCATCCTCACGGCAGAGGAATTGAAATCTTTGAAAGATGACGTAGGTGAAGTGGTGGCATCGTTTGCCACCCAGGAACAAGCCAGGGCGCAAATGAATAAATTCAATGAGCAATTTGGCTCTATGAAAATGCTTTTAACTGCCGATTCAATTGCCGAAGCGTTGAGCGGAATGGGAATTCAAGTGGACAAGGGTTGAGGAGGAATTGGCAAACGTTCTTATCAATGCCCATCAAACTTATCGAGGTTCTTTTCATCTCATCCGGTCTTTTTTTCCGCTAACTGTGGTTTTGAGAAAAAAACGCCGCTCCCTGCTGGCGTAGGTCTCCAACCTGTGCGCCCCTATAATCGGACTTTGTCCGCTACCCCAGCACCTTCTTTCTCAAACCAACAAGCAAAGTCAACCCGTTTCCGGCAGTAGCGGACAAAGTCCGATACTAACAGGACGCACGTCGCAGATGTGCGCCATTTGAATACGGTTCAAGGTCATTTCTCGCTTGTCAAAATCAATTTTCGCTTGTACGAACTCATTTTTTGCCTGTTTGAGGTCATTTAGCACCTTGCCAAGGTTATTTTTTGCTTGTTCGAGGTCATTTTTATTCAGTCGTAGTTCATTTCGTACTTGTCCAATCTCATTTCGCTTTGGGTTGTGGCTGTTTTGGTGTCAACTACTCACATAAACCTGTTGGCGTACTATGTTCTGCTCGTTGATTTTTTCAAAACTCCTTGGATGCAGCCTCAGCCGCTTCATCTTTT
>CAZHLB010000041.1:0-18021 GCA_964533005.1 uncultured Saprospiraceae bacterium | reverse complement strand
GGGGTCTCAAAACCCCGCCGCTCGAAACCCAAGCTTTGAAAGCCCAGTGTTCCGTAGTTAATTATGATTCAACTTTTCGTCACCGGCGGCACCTTCGACAAGGAATACAACTACATCACCGGCACCCTCTATTTCAAAGACACCCACCTGTCCGCCATGCTCGAAAGGGGCAGGTGCTCGGTGGACGTTGACATCAAAACCCTGATGATGGTGGACAGCCTCGACATGACCGACGCCGACCGGGAAATCATTGCCCACAACTGCAAACTCTCGCCCCACGACAAAATCCTCATCACACACGGCACCGACACGATGGTTGAAACGGCAGAGTTTCTTGTTGCTAAAGAATTGAAAGACAAGACCATCGTGCTAACCGGCGCTATGATTCCTTACGCTTTCGGCACGTCTTCGGATGGATTTTTCAACCTCGGAGCGGCGCTGGCTTTCTTGCAAACCTTGCCGCCAGGCGTGTACGTGGCGATGAATGGTCGCTACTTTCCTTGGAACGGGGTGCGCAAAAACAAGAAGACGGGCTACTTTGAAGAAATATGACTTAGCCGGTAGGCTCGGCAGGAGAGAAAAATTTTTTCAAAATTTTTCTCTCCAAAGCCCGCCTCTCCCTTTCCCACGCAGGAGCGGTTTTATCCAAACCTCTCAAAATCCCTATCATTGCAAGCCTTTTCAAACAAACGGACAAAAAAGTGGCCTTTTGGAAAGGCAAGAACACATGAGACACTGACAATCAACCTTTTTTAATTGCAAACTGAATTCACGACATGAAACGAATCTCACTTCTCGTGCTGCTTTTTTTGACAACCGGCTTGCACACTGCTTTTTCCCAGGCAAAACTGGCTACCAGCGATTTTTACGACTCGAAAAACATCCAGGAAGTGCGCATCACTTTCAAGGAAAAAAACTGGAGTTACATCCTCGATTCGCTCCGTTTCAATGGCGATGGCATGTTGGCGGGAACGGTGGAAGCTGGCGGGCAAAAGTTTGAAGGCGCAGGCATCCGCTTCCGGGGCGGCAAGTCTTTTGCGCCGGGCGCACTGCGCAACCCGCTGCATATTGTGTTGAATTACAGCAACAAAGACCAAAATCTGCAAGGCTATAAAGTGATAAAACTGTCGAATGCCTTGCGTGACCCCAGCATGGTGCGGGAAGTTTTGGGCTACGAAATTGCCCGGAATTATATGCCTGCGCCGAAGGCAAACTACGCCAAAGTCAGCATCAACGGCGAGCACTACGGCTTGCTGGTCAACGTGGAATCGGTGGAGGAAGAAGCTTTTTTGAAGCGGCATTTCGGCTCGGCTGGCAATGCCTTTTTCAAAGCCAACCAAGCCAGCACGGAAGCGAAGCCGGACGGCTGCAAAAACAATGTCTTCGGCTCGCTCGAGTATGACAACCTGCCACTTTGCTACGAAAAAAATTTTGAAAAACTAGCTGCACACGGCACGAACGACTTGATGGAACTGGCTCGCATCTTCAACGAAGAACCCGGCAAAATTGAAACCGTGTTGAACGTGGACGCCACCCTTTGGATGCTCGCTTTCAACAACGTCGTGGTCAATCTGAGCAGCTATTCGGGGCAGCACAGCGTAAATTATTACCTCTACCAGGACGACCAAAATCGCTTCACGCCTATCATTTGGGACTTGAATCTGGCATTCGGCAGCTTCAAAAATATCGGCGGCGGCTCTGACTTGAAGCTCAAAGCCTTGCAGGAACTCGACCCGCTGCTTCATGCAAGCAACCCTGCAAAGCCTTTGATTAGCAAGCTGTTGGCAAACGAAGCCTACCGCAAAACTTACCTGTCCCACCTGCGCAGCATCCTCTATGATTGGTTCGTCAACACCAAATACGAGCAGCGGGCGAAGGAGCTTCAAAACCTCATCCGCAAGGACGTGACCGCTGACAACCGCAAGGGCTACACCCTGGAAGAATTCAACGCCAGCCTGGCTTCGACCTCCGGCAAAAAGAGCAAAATCCCCGGCATCGCCGAGTTGATGGGCAAGCGCACCTTGTTTTTGAAGTCGCACACCGCCCTCGCCATTTTCCCGCCCGACATCACGGAAATCAAAGTGGCGACCCGCACCCCGCTGTCCAGCAAGCGGGTCGAAACGTTTCAAATCACTGCCAAAGTGGATAAGTTTCCCAAGCGGGTCGTGCTATCCTACCGCCTCGACGGCAAGGGTGATTTCCGGGAAACGTTGATGTTCGACGAAGGCAGGCACGGCGACGGGACGGCTGGCGATGGCGTTTTCGGCGCAGTGATTGTGCCGCAAAACGGCGAGCAAACCATCGAATATTACATCATGGCGGAAAATGCGGGCTTGGTTAGCTACAGCCCTGCGGCTTATATGTGGGAGAAGCACACCACAACTTTAGAAGCTTTGAATAAATAAAGACCCCAGCATGAAGTCGCTGAAAATCAGCGACTTCACGCTTTTAAACTATGGGCAAAACTACCTCCTCATCCTCTCCTTCCAAGGAATTGCCAGTTGACTACGACGGCAATTGGAAAGATTTCTTCCATGTTTTTCTGCGGGATTTTCTGCGATTACGCTTCCCAGGAATTTACCGGGCAATTGATTGGAGCAAGCCACCTGAGTTTCTGGAGCAGGAACTGCGCCTGGCTTTGAAAAAGAAATTGAAAGGGAAGAAAATCTCCGACCTGCTGGTCAAAGTCTGGCTAAAAAATGGGGAACAGAAATACCTGTACATCCATCTGGAAGTGCAATCCTATTTTGACAGTCAAGTGCCAAAGCGGGTGCTCGAGTATCATTCGCTGATTTGCATCAACTTGGAAATCGAGGAGGTAACCTCCCTGGTTTTGTTCACCGGAAGCGATGTGCCACGCAACCGCAACAGGTACGAGAAAAACATCCTCGGCACTTGGTTGGGGTTCAAATTTCCCTGCCTTGTGGTTCGAGAGGAAGATGAGAAAAAACTGTTGCGTTCGAGAAACCCGGCGGCGCTCGCTTTGCTTGCCAATCTTTACGTGCTGCGCACAAAAGGCAACCCGAAGCAGCGGGCTATTTTCAAGGAAGCCATTTTCAAGCGGCTCGATGAATTGAAAATACCGAGCAAAATGTTTCTCGACCTGTTTAATTTTGTCAAAGACTTGATGTCACTGCCAAAACGTTTTGAAAATAAAGTCATGAAAAAAGTGCTTGCTCCCGAATTTACAAGTGACCCATGGAGTCGCTTGCCGAAGTCAAAAACCCAGCGAATGTTGGTGCTGGATTTTATTTGCCGCCATGAAACAGGCATTCGACCATCCTTATTGACTAAGCAATTAGAAGAGATGGAAGCCAAAGCTCAAAAAGCGGAACAAGCGAAAATGGAAGCCCAAAAAGCGAAAATGGAAGCCAAAATGGAGGCGCAAAAAATGAAAGTTGCCATCCGAAAGCTCGCCAAGGACATGGATTGGAACGCAGAAGAAATCGCTTCCAAACTCGGCTTGGAGTTAGCCTTCGTCCAACAAGTCTTGAAGCCTCGAGCCAAACGTTAATTGCAACTTCCTTTTCCCAAAATCGGGGAAGCCTCCGCTTCCCCGATTTTGTTTCCAAAAAATTCATTTCGCAAGCATGAGAAATTTCCTGCTTTTCTTCCTCGTCTGCCTCGCCGCACCTGCCTTCTCCCAGGATTTGTACGACCTCAAGCACATCCCCGAAATCCGCATCTCCTTCGCCGAAAAAGACTGGAGCGCTCGCCTCGATTCGATGAAACTCGCCGGAATGGAAGGTCGCCTGGAAGCGACGGTGGAAATTGACGGCAAAAAATTCCAGCAAGTCGGAGTACGCTACAAAGGCAACAGCAGCTACAAAAACCCCAAGCAGAAAGGCATCAAAAAACTGCCGTTCAACCTCAAATCCAATTTCGTCGTCAAAGACCAACTCTTCCCCGGCGGCTTCGAGACGCTCAAATTGAGCAATGTTTTTCAAGACCCAAGCTTTCTGAGGGAGGTGCTTTCCTACGAAATCGCTCGAAAATACATGCCCGCCCCTCGCTGCAACTTTGCCAAAGTCTGGGTCAACGGCGAGTACTTTGGTTTGTACAACAATGCCGAATCAGTGGATGAAAAATTTCTGGAAAAAGCTTTCGGCACCGGAAAAGGCACCCTCATCAAATGCGACCCGGAGTGGGAAGACGTGAAAGACCTCGAAAACGACTGCCCCGAAGGCGACAAAGCTTCTTTGATGTACACCGGCGACGACCCAAGCTGCTACGCCGGTTGGTACGAATTGCAGAACAATACCAAAAAAGCCTGGCGGGAGCTTATCGCCCTGACCAAAACCCTCCAGCAACCTGATAAAATCCCCTCCGTCCTCAACGTAGACGCAGCGTTGTGGATGCACGCTTTCAACCACGTTTTGGTCAACCTCGACAGCTACACCGGGCGCCTCAGCCACAATTATTATCTCTACAAAACGCCCGACAGCCTTTTCACGCCCATCGTTTGGGACATGAACATCAGCTTCGGCGGCTTCCGTTTTGACGGCGAAAAACAAGGGGTTTTGACCGACGAGGAGATGCAGAGTTTCAGCCTGTTCGTCCACTACAAAAACAAAAATCCCAAGCGCCCGCTCATCACCAACCTGCTCGCCAACCCGCTCTACCGCAAGATTTACGTCGGGCACTGCCGCACGATTTTGCTGGAAAACTTCGCCAACGGCGAATACCTTAAGCGTGGGCTGGAAATCCAAAAATTCATCGAGCCGGAGGTGAAAAACGACCCGCAGAAATTGTACGGCTTCGATGATTTTCAGAAGAACCTGACCAAATCCGTCAGCATCGGAAACTCAACCGTGATTGGCATTGAAGATTTGATGAAAAAGCGGACAGAGATGCTTTTGAACCACCCACTTTTCAAAGGCGACGTGCCTGGATTGAGCAACGTTAAGCATAAAATCACCTCGGCTGGCATCGAAATTACCGCCTCGGCAAAGGCAGTCGTGAAAGTTCACCTTGCCTATCGGCACAGCCGCCAAGCGCCTTTTCAAATCGTGGAAATGTTTGACGACGGCTCGCATGGGGACTCGGCAGTGGAAGACGGGACGTGGGGAGCAATCATTGAAAACAAACCCGGCGCTCAATATTACCTGATTGCCGAAGGCGAGCGGATGGCAATTTGTGCGCCTGAGCGGGCGGCTTTCGAGTTTTTTGAGGTGAAAGATTAAGCTTCACTTACCGATGGAGATGCCTTCCGTTTGCAAGGCGGCAATGATTTTTTCAAGCTGAGCTTTCAGGGTAGCATTCTCTGCTTTCAAATCTCTTATCATAGCTTGTTGTTCCTGCATTCCCTTCACCAGCAACGGCACAAAACTGCCATAAGCCAAGCCATAATTATCCACCTCACTTTCCGGCACATGCAAGCCGCTGAATTCGTAGCCAAGTTCTGTGCACACCTGTTCCACCTCCTGGGCGAGAAAACCAGTTTGCACACGGGCAGTGCTTTGCGAATAATCCATCACCATTATCCTTTCCTGTTGAATGCTGTCGGGCAAGTTTTTCATCACGTGCAAATCAAAAAGGCGAGTGTCGAATTGGTAGGTAACGGGGCGGAGTTTATTGATAAAAACCAGCCCCGGCACTGCATCTTCCCGAACATTAAACTTAAATCGAGCATCTGATGGAAAAGTCCAATCCACCTGCCCCTCGATAGTGGAAACGCCGCTGTTGCCGATGCGCACCTTATTACCAACAGTTACGACTGCATTGTAACCGATAGCAGTGGCATTGCTTGAGCCAGGAGACGAAAGGCTGGCATTGTAACCCAAAGCCGTGTTGTTGTTGCCCGTGGTAATGTTCATCAATGTTTGTGTGCCAAAGGCGGAATTGTGTTCGCCGGTAGAATTGAACAAAAGCGAATTGTATCCAAAGGCGGTATTGCCATTGCCGGTGGTGTTGGAATAAAGCGCCTTAAATCCAGCCGCTGTACCAAACGAACCAATTGTATTGAGTGCAAGCGAGCCAGTGCCAGTGGCAGTATTGTCAACGCCCGTCGTATTGGCAGCCAACGCACTTGCCCCGGTAGCGGTGTTGTTGTAGCCGGTAGTATTGGCGGATAGAGAAATATTGCCTACTGCCGTGTTTTCATGTCCGTCGGTGTTTGCGAAAAGCGCCTTGTAACCGAATGCAGTTCCCTGGGCGCCGGTCGTGTTGGACATCATTGCTTGAAAGCCACTTGCCGTATTGTAATAGCCCGTCGTGTTGGAAAACAATGCCTTGAATCCAAAAGCCGCATTGGCACTTGCATGAACGGCAATAGTGGCACCATCGCCATTGTTATAAAGCGCCGAGTCGCCAAGAGCAGTTAAATTCGAGCGCACTGTATTTTTATACAACACTCGGACGCCAACGCCCGTGTTTCCGGAACCAGAAGTGCTTGCATTCCCCGCCTGCAAACCGATAAAAGTATTAGCAGCAAACGGCGCCAATTCCAGCCTTGCTTGTCCAGTTCCATTTTTCATCAATCGCATCGCTTCAACACCTGCCAAGTCGAAACGGATGACATTTTCGTTGAGGCTTTCCTCGACCTGAATTTTAGTGTCGGCATCAGCATCGGCGATGAGCGATAGGTTGCCGGTCATGCCACTGCCAATTGACTGCCAGGCGGCTCCATTGAAAAACCAAAAGCCATTGGTATTAATGTCAAAAACCAATAACCCGGTAGCAGGTGAAGCAATCGCATTTCGCTGCGCCGTCGTCATGCGTGGCACGAGCACACCTTTGTCAGTGGCGCTCACGTCGAGTAGGGCGCTGGCATCGGCGGCTCCACCGGTACCATTTACACTGAGGCTTTGTTCGATGTAGGATTGGGAAAGCAAGTGAAAACAGGCTGCAAGGCAGCAAAGAAGCGAGAGGACGTTTTTCATGAGAAAATAATTTATGGTTTAGCTAATCAAAGGTATTTCGCTCCTGCTGAAAAATAGCTCGCCAACCTTTAGTCCAAGTGGCACGGCTGTCGCTTGACTCCATTTTGACATCTTCCCGCTTTTTTCAATGTCCCTGACCTTGCCAACCTTGAAATTCCTACTTTGCCAGAGTTTTATTCACCCATCTGTTTCATCAAAAAAAAGAACGGACATGAGACATTTCGCACATCTCGCCACGACTTGCCTGCTGCTTCTGGCAGCAGCTACCCTGTTTGGTCAGCGCCTGACTTTGTCGCCGGAAAAACCGCTTCCCGGTGAAAAAATCATGCTGACCTACGACCCCTCCGGCTCCGAACTGGAAGGGGTGGAATCCTTCGACGCCACCGCCTATTTTTTCGAAGGCGGCGACCAGCCGAGGGCGGTTGAAATCTCACTGACTTCGATGGATGGCAAGCCGTTCACCGGAAACATTCAAACGACCCCGGCGACCCGGACGGTCTTGTTTTCCTTCAAAAACGAGGAGACGGAAAAGAAAGACAACAACGACGGCATGGGCTACAAAGTCGTCCTCAGCCAAGCAGACCGGCAGACGCCAGTGCAAGGCGCTTATGCTGCCAAGTCCATGATTTTTGGCGGATTTGCCTTTCTCGGCGGCATCAAAGCTGACCCGGCGAAGGCTTTGGAATTGGTGAAAAAAGAAATAGAAACGTACCCAGCGTCGAAAAACGACGAGAAAATCTTCGGCTGGTACGCCAAAATGGCAAGCAAACAAAAGGGCGAAGCAGCGATGGGTGAGGTCAAAAACAAGATTGAAGCCTTGACCACGAACAAAAAAGCGACTGACGCCGACCTGTTTTTTGCCTCCAATCTCGCCGCCAGCTTGGGTGACAAAGACAAGTCAACGGCAATTTTGGAAAAGGCAAAGGAGAAATTTCCCAAAGGCAAAGCCGCCCGGCAACTCCTCGTCAATTCCTTTTTCAACACAAAAGACCTGGCTGCCCAGGTAGAATTTTTTGATAAACTGAAAGCTGGCTTCGGCAAAGACAAAGATTTCGAGCCGGTGCTAAACAACCTCGCCGTCACCGTCGCCAACGGGTACGGGCAAAAAGAAGACTGGGCGAATTTTGAAAAGTACCTCGCCTACTCTACCGACAGGTCTCGCAAGGCAAGCGCTTTGAACAATGTCGCCTGGAAATTAACGGGCGAAGGCTTAGAAGGCGAAGCCAAAAATGCCGACCTCGCCCGCAAGCTCTCCGCTCAATCCCTCGAATTATTGAATCAGGAAATGGCAAATCCCACCGGCAAGCCTTTGTCCACCACGGACAAGCAGTGGAAAAATAACCTCGGCTTTAGCTATGCGATGTACGCCGATACCTACGCTTTGGCGCTGTTCCGCACCGGCAATGCGGAGGAAGCATTGAAATACCAGCAAATCGCCTGCGACAAAAACGAGTTCAAAGACGGCGAGATGAATGAGCGTTACTGCATCTTCCTGGAAAAAGCCAAAGGCGGCGCAGAAGCTGAAAAAATGCTGGAAAAGCTGGTCATCGCAGGCGCAGCCACTTCCAAAATGAAGGAGCAACACAAGCGCCTTTTCCTCGCCAACAACACCGTCGAAAGTGCCTATGGCAAATACATGGCGGCATTGGACGAGCAAGCAATGGCGGCGATGAAAGAAGACCTTGCGAAAAAAATGCTGGACAAGCCCGCCGCTAATTTCCGCCTGCTCAATCTAAAAGGCGAAGAAGTCAGCCTGGAAAGCGTGAAAGGCAAAGTAGTCGTCCTCGACTTTTGGGCAACCTGGTGCGGGCCCTGCAAAGCTTCGTTCCCCGGCATGCAAAAAGCAGTGGAAAAGTATGCGGGCAGCAAAGACGTGGAGTTTCTCTTCGTTGACACCTGGGAGCGGGTGCCGGACAAAAAGAAAAACGCCGCCGATTTCATCGAAGCCAACAAATACACTTTTCAGGTTTTGATGGACGACAGCAATGAGGTGGTCGCAGCCTTCGGCGTGGAAGGCATTCCGACCAAATTCGTGGTGGACAAAAACGGGGTCATCCGTTTCAAGACGGTCGGTTTCAGCGGCAATGACGATGAGTTGGTCAAGGAAATCTCGCTGATGATTGAGATGGCAGGTGGCAGCAAGGTGAAACTTAGCGGAGCGCCTTGATTTTCACCGCAAAATGGTCGCTGACGTTTACGAAACTTTGAAAGTTTTGTAAACGTGGCACTGCAAAAGCCGCAAGAAACGCTGTTGTTTCTTGCGGCTTTTGCGTCTTTTGCAGCCATGAAAGAAACAGCCAAGACTTCTCAAATCCGCATCCACCTCCACCTCGACGAGCAAAACCTTCCCGTCAATATCGAATGGGAAGCCGACGACAGCCCTACCTCCAAACCGCTCGCCAGCAAAGGAATGCTCCTCTCCTTCTTCGACCGGGACAGCAATGACACTTTGAAAATTGACCTCTGGACGCAGGATATGCAGGTCAATGAAATGGACAGGTTCTTTTTTCAAACCCTGCGAGCAATGGCGGACACTTATTTCAAGGCAACGCAAAACCGGGAATTGGCAGTTGATATGCAGCGATTCGTGCAGTATTTTGGTGAGAAAACGGGGCTGGTGGCTACGAAATAGGCTGCGAAAGCAAAGCGGCTTTCTTTTTTTGACGGCGGGTTTTTTCAATCATTTTGCCGAGGTCAAACATGTGCTCGAGCACGCCTTTATGCTCCAAAGTCATAGAAAATCCGGCAAAGTGCGCACGATGGACTTTTGCGTTCGGATGTTTTAAAGGAAGCAGCACGATGGCATCAAATTCATCATTGATAAATAGAAAATGGGTATCGTAGCTGCGGTCTTCAAAATTTAGCTTCTTTAAAGCCTCTGCAAGCTCACCGTAGGTGGGTTCCATATCTTTGTATGCGCGCAATTCTGTCATAATGGTCATTTTTTATTCTCTGAAAATCTTTGACAACCTGGGGTTTGAACCTGTTTTTTACGGGAATGAAAACGGTCTTGGTTTTATGGATGGATTTCAACAATTCCCGGTGTTTCTCAAAATAGCTTTGCAAATGGACGTAAAAAGCCCGCTTTTTCAAAGCATCGTACAAAACTACCAGAACAGGCGAAGCTTCGTTTATCCACAAATCCAAATCCCGAATATCCAGCCTTAGCTCATAGCCTTTATTTTTTCGTGAATAATGCAAGTGTTCAGTTGCTTTGACTTGAACGTAATAAAGCCCGTTTTCAGCTTCACCGTTTTTGCCAAAAGTTTCAATGGTGGCGTCATAGCTGTATTGCCTTCCAAAATAAAACCTGAACATGCAAAACGCCTCCAAAACCTGGCATTCCACAAAATTATAGCTCAGGTCTTCGATTTGATGTTGCCGTGTGCGCCGTTTTCTCATCATTTAGTTTTTGTTTTGAGTGTGCCAAAGCTACTGTTTTGCTGCATTCCATCCACCTGTCTTGGCAAACCCGCTTCTCGTCGGTTGCTTTTTTAATCAGGACTAACAAACGACTACAACATTGCCGGGTAATTGTGAAATTGGCGTCGCAATCAAACTCCTGCAAAACAAAATCCTTCAATCATGAAATTAACTGGTTTTTCAAAGCTTCTCATTGTCGTTCTCATCGTCGGCATCATCGGTTTCCTCGTTGTCAAATTCGCACCGGGTGTGAAAATCGGCGAATCCAAACAGTTGGAGGGCATCGAAGTCAACGAGGAAGACGTGGACAACGTCACTGCCTCCGCCGAACTACCCCTTCCCAGCGGCAATGCTTCCGGCAAAATTTCCGGCAAGCCGCTGACCCGCATCGCTGGCTACGCCTGGAACGCCCAATCGGGCATCATCGTCGCCAACGGCGGGCCCAAAACCACTGCCGGCTCGCTGATGGAGCAAAACGGCGTCAACCTCGAACTCATCCGGCAAGACTGGCTCACCGAGCTTCGCAACCTCCAGATGAAATTCGTGGAACAACTCGACGGCGGCTCGTCCAATCCCTCCGAAGGCGTTTTCGCCGTGATGATTATGGGCGACGGCGCACCTTTTTACATCAGCTCCACGCAGCAGGCGCTCAACGACAAATACGGCGAAGGCAAGTATCACCTGCAAGTGATGGGCTGCCTCGGTCTCAGCTATGGTGAGGACAAACTCATCGGACCTCCCAAATGGAAAATGGACCCGCAAAGCTTGCGTGGCGCTCTCATCTCCGCCGTCATGGGCGACGGCGACTGGGTCACCGCTGTCAATTATGCCTTTGCCAACGGCATAAAAGTCAATCCCGACCCTGCCACCTACGACCCGGATGCAGTCAATTTTTACCCTTCGGCAAACGACGACTACATCGAGTCCGCCAAAGAACTCATCAAGTCGCAGACCCAGGGTTGGTCAATCCCGCTCAAAGAAGTCAAAAACGGCAAGCTCACCGGCAAAACCATTGACAAGAAAATTGACGGCTGCGCCACCTGGACGCCCGGCGACAAAATGGTTTTCGATGCGCTGACCGGCTTCACCGACATCGTTTCCACCAAGGAATTCAATAACCAAATGGCAGTCACCCTCATCGGCGTGAAGGAATGGGCGGAGCGGAACCAAGAGACTGTCACCAACATCCTCAAAGCCACCTACACCGCCTCCAACCAGATGAAACAGTACGACCCCTGGCGGCGCAAAGCTGCCGAAGCCGTCGCTGCCACCTATCAAATGGAGGACGCCAACTATTGGTACGACATGTTCAAAGGGCAAAAAGCGGAGAAGGGCGGCATCAGCTACAACATGGGCGGCTCAAGGGTCTTCAACCTCGCCGACGCCCAGCAGTATTACGGTTTGAGCGACAATGTCAATCGCTACAAATCCGTGTACGACCAGGTGTCGAGGTACCTGAATGAACTAAACCCGGCAGGATTCCTGCAAAACGTAAAGCGGGTTATCCCCTTCGATGAAGCCGTCAACGTCAACTTCGTGAAAGCAGTGAAAGGCATAGAATCAGGCGCAGCTTACACGCCCGACTACACCGAAAAAGGCAAAACCGTCCTCGCCTCCGGCGAATGGCAAATCAACTTCAACACTGGCAGGGCGACCATCCGCCCGGAAGCCGAAGATGTTTTGTCGCAGATTTACAACTTGCTGGTGCAAGCCGAAGACTCCAAACTCGAACTCACCGGATACACCGACAACGTCGGCAATCCGTCGGAAAACATCTCCCTTTCCCGTGCCCGTGCCGAAGCGGTCAAGACGTTTTTGATGCAAAAAGGCATCCCCGGCAACCGCTTCCAAAAGGTGGACGGCAAGGGTCAGGAAGACCCGGTGGCAGACAACAAAACCGAAGCCGGTCGTGCCCGAAACAGACGGGTGGTGATTACGCTTTTGAAATAAGTTGAACTAGGATTTGAGGGGATTTTGGAAGGATGAATAGGATGTTTGAAATGCATCCTATCCATCCTTCCAAAATCCCCCAAATCCTAGTTCAACCAGAAAAGTCATGGATTTCAAAAAATGGTTCAAGCCCTTCGAGGCGCTCCAAGGCAGTCAGCGGATGATGCTCATCGTCGTTTGGATTGTCTTGGTTTTCGCCTGGTGGCTGTTCGCAACTTCCGGCGAAAAGAGCCTGCTTCCCCCGCCCGGAAAAGTTTTGGAAGGCATGAAAAGCCTTTGGTACGAAGGGCTGGCGATGCACGTGCTCAGCTCGCTCAGGTTAGCGCTTCATGCCACTTTGATTTCGCTCGTCATCTCGCTTGCCATCGCCTACCTGTCGCCGGTTCCGTTCATGCGCCCGGTGGCGAGTTTCTTCAGCCAATTGCGGTACCTGCCGCTGACGGGCATCACTTTTTACCTCGCCATGATTGTCTCCGACGCCCGCACGATGCAGGTTTGGGTGCTGGTCGTTTTTATGAGTTTGTATTTTATCACCTCGTTGCTGGGGGTCATCCGAGATATTCCGCAGGAAGAAATTGACCATGCCCGCTCGCTCGGTTGCAGCCGCTGGGAAGTGCTTTGGGAAGTCGTGGTAAAAGGCAGGCTCGATTACGTCATCGAAGTGCTTCGGCAAAATCTCGCCATCACCTGGATGATGCTCGTCACCGTCGAATCCATCCTCGTGGCGGCAGGCGGGCTTGGGGTTTTGATAAAAAACAGCGACCGGTTCATGAATCACGGGCGCATTCTTGCGCTGCAAATTGTCATCCTGCTAGTCGGTCTCGGCATTGACCTTTTGCTGAACTACCTGCGGAAAGCGCTTTTCAGGTATTCCCGCATTTAACGCATCACCAGACATGGCAAAATCTCACTACGAATTAAAAGGCACGATACTCCAGGTCGAGAACCTGAGCGTCGCTTACGACGGCAAAGTCATCATCAAAGACATCAATTTCACGGAAAAAGATACCGTGCGGGCAGGCGTCCAGCAAGGTCAAACCATCGCTTTCGTGGGCAGGTCAGGGCGAGGCAAATCCACTTTATTCCGTGCGCTTTCGGGGCTTGAAACTCCAACCACCGGGAGCGTACTCGTGCCCGATATTTCAAAGTTCACTGGCGACGGCAACAACATCCCACTCAAACCCGTCCACGAAGGAGACGTGGGCTTCGTTGACCAGAAATACACGCTGTTCCGGCACAAAACGGTGACGCAAGCGTTGCGTTTCGCCATGCGAAAAAGCGCCCTGAGCGACTCCGAAAAAACAGAGAAAATTAACTCCCACCTCACTGCCTGGGGACTCGCCAACGTGAAAAACCAGTATCCCAACGAGCTTTCCGGCGGACAGCGTCAGCGCACCGCTATTTTGGAGCAACTGCTCAGTTCCGGCAGTTTCATCATCCTCGACGAGCCGTTCAGCGGTCTCGACGTCGGCAATATCGAGAGCGTCCGCAGCGCCTTTGCCCTCATCAACAGCAGCCACGAACTGAACACCATCCTGTTCAGCACCCACGACATCGAACTTGCCATCGAGCTTGCCGACTCCATTCACGTCATCGGCTATCCCAAACTCGCCGACGGCAGCCTGGCGACCTACGGAACCATTTTGAAAAATTTCGACCTGAAAGAAATGGGGCTTGCCTGGGCGGGAGAGTTGAATAGCGAGCACCACGAATTGGCGAAGGAAATCAAGGCGACCATGCTGGCGTCGTAGAATATTCCAGGCTGAGTGACCAGTCAATAAAAAAACGATAAGTTGAATCCACCTCAACGTCGGCGAGGTTTGGAACCTCGCCGACGTTTGTCCTCACACGCATTTCAATACACCTTTTCCCCTTCCAGGTACGTCGCTTCCACCTTCGTCCCGCCGATTTCCCCGGCGGAAATTTCAAAAATATTCCTGTCCAAAATGATGAAGTCCGCCAGTTTGCCCACTTCCAGGCTGCCCACGAGCGACTCCTGCCGCATCACGTAGGCAGCATTAATGGTGTAAGCTTTCACCGCTTCTTCCAAACTAATTTCCTGGGGTGAGCGGGTCAAGGCATTTTCCATACCGATGAAAGGGTTCAGGTCGCTCACGTCCCAATCGCTGCTCAGGGTGAGCCTTGCGCCTGCGTTTTTCAGGTTTTTCAGCGGAATGTTGGCGTTGTTCAGCGCCGAGCCGATGAGGTAGTCGTTTTCGTGCCAATGAGCGGGTTGGGTGAAATCGCCTGCCACCTGCGCATCGGCGGTCACGTCGAGTTGGGCGAAGCGAGGGAGGTCGGCGGCGTCCACGTACTCGACGTGGGTGAGCCGGTGGCGACCCGCCGAAGTGCCGCTTTGCTGGATGGCATTCAACCCTTCGTGGACGCCCCGGTTGCCGAGGGCGTGCACGTGGAAGTCGAAACCAGTGCCTTCGAGGGCGGCGATGAACTGCGCCAGGCGGCTTTCCCCGAAATAATTCAAGCCCTTGTTTTCGCCCAATCCGAAGTAGTCAATCAGGTAATCGTCGTGCATGGCGGCAGTCGTGTTGTGGATGATGCCGTCGGCATAGACTTTTATCTGGTTGATTTTCAAGAGTTTGTTCGGGTCGTTGCTGTACAGGGCTTTGATGGCGGCGATTTGCGAGGCATCGTCTTCGGCAGGGTAAGCCCACAAGCCGAGGTTGACCCGGCAGGTCAATTCGCCGTTCTGCTCGATTTTTTTCCAGGTCTCGTGCTGCTTGCGTTTCCAGAAAGTGCGGGCTTCGCAAATGGAGGTGATGCCATGCTTCGCCAGTTCGGGCAGGGCAAATTCGACCAAGCCGTCGTAGTCGTTGTCCATGCTCTGCTGTGTGGGAGCGAGGGCAAGCTCGAAGAGCAATTCCCCGGCGTTGTCAATCAGGATGCCGTTGGGCTCGCCCAAGTCGTTGCGCATGATGATGCCACCGGGCGGATTGGGCGAGGCAGCCGTGTAGCCCAGCATTTGCAAGGCTTTCGAGTTGCACCAGACCGAGTGCGAGGTCTGTTCCATGACGGCAACCGGGCGGTCGGCGACCACGTCGTCGAGGATTTCCCTGGGGTCACGGTCTGCTTCGAGAATAGTTTCGAGCAGGTGCCCCCAGCCGAGCAGCCAGCCGGCGCCGGGATTGTCGGCATGGGCATTGGCGACCTCGTCGGCGTAGTTTTGCGGGTCGGTTTCGCTGTCGTCGAGGATGAATTTGTAATTCTCGGAAGCCGCTTCGAGCGGGTGGGTATGCACGTCGTGGATGCCGGGCATGACCATTTTTCCGCCCAAATCCTTGACCTCGGTGTTGTCGCCGATGAACTCCTCCACTTCCTCGTCGGAGCCGATGAAAATGATTTCGCCTTCGGCAATTGCCATTGCCTGCGCCCAGGGCTGGGCGGCATTGACCGTGTAGATTTTGGCGTTGTGAATGACGAGGTCGGCGACGTCGCCGGAGGGGTCGCCGCCCTCGTCCTCGCCACCGCAGGCGGACAGTGCGAGCAGCAGGGAAAGCCAAAGTGTATTCATGTGGAAGCTTGATTTTTTCATGATAAAAGTGGTTGGTGAAACAGGGTCGCAAAGGTTGGAAATCAATGGATTGCGATGGAAAACTTTCCTCGAATGGCGGGAAAAATGGAACGAATGGAAAAACGTCGGCGGGGTTCCAAACCCTGCCGACGTTGAAAATCACTGCGCCGGCTGCTGCTGCGTCACGCAATGCACCATGCCGCCGTTCTCGTACAAGTTCCTCACATCAATTCCCACCACCGTTTTGCCTGGGTAGAGACCTTGCAGAATGCTCTTCGCCACGTTGTCGTTCGGGTCGTTGTATTTCGGCACGAGCACCTTGTTGTTTGCCACGTAATAATTGACGTAGGAGCCTTTGTAGCCGAGGTTGTAGCCGTAGGTAGTCACCACATTGTTTTGCGTAAGCGGCAGATAGACAAAGTCGTACGGAGTGCCGTTGGCGTCCTCGGCGGCGTAGAGCGTGTTGATGTCGGCTTGCGGAACTTCCCAATAAAGCAGGTCGGCATTGTTCATCGTGACGATGGTGTTTTCGTCGCCAAAACGGGCGAAGCCGTCAATGTGCATGTCCGTGATTTCCAGCCCCGGCACGCCGTCGAGCCAGACGAAATGGGTGACGCCGAGGTTCGTTTCAAAAATCTCCTCCGCTTCCGCTTGCGTCATGCCGGGGTTGCGGTTCGAGTTCAAAATGGAACTGCGGGTTGCCATGAGCGTACCGTTGCCGTCAATTTCAAAAGCCCCGCCTTCCACCGTCATCTCGCTGTTCAGGTTGACGACAGGCATGTTGATAGCCGTTCCGACCTTCGAGGGCACGAGGTTGTCTTTGCTGTAGGGCGCTTTGAAACCCCAGCCGTTGAAGTCCCAATCCTCGATGCGCAGTTGCCCGCTGGTGTTGCGGACGAAAATGGGCCCATTGTCCCGCACCCAGCAGTCATTGGTTTGGATGATTTTAAAATTAACGTTGGTCAACGGTACGCCCGCAGCATTCAACTTGCTGATTATCCAGTTTTTATGCGAGTTGTTGTAGGCGATGACGTGCACGTTTTCGCCCGACACTAATTCCTTGGTCATTGCCACCCAAGTGGGGCTGAGGAGGTTGCGGTAGGAATAGCCGTACTGGTATTGGTGGGGCCATTGCAGCCAGGTGCCTTCGTGTGGCTCGTTTTCGCTGGGCATGGTGAAGGCGACGGTGCGGCTGCTTACCGAGCCGTCGGGCTTGGCGGCACTCTTTTTTTTAGCGGTCATTTCGGTCGTGTTTTCAGGAAGCAATTCCGCCTCCTTTTTGCAGTTGGTAAAAAGCGTGGCGCAAACCACGAGGGCGATGGACAGGACTTTGAATGAGTTCATGATTGGAAAAAGGGGGCGTGGTGACTGGTGATTGGTGACTGGTGACCGGTTGGACTGCCCAGTTACCAATTACAAGTCGCCACGACCAAAAAATTTTGTGGTGAAAACTGACCGGGCTTCTTTGCCCGATGCCGCAAAAGTGGGCGAGGAGGAAAGGGCACTTCAACTTTATTCCATAGCTGCCGGGGCAAAAGGAACGAAAGAGCGGTAGGCTGGAACGGGCAGCATTTTTTGCCGAAAAAACCACTCTTTCCAAAAAAACGGCGATTGGCGAAGCGCAGGGCTTGCTTCAAGGAAATTGGGCGGCAAAAGCGAGCGCATCCGCTACATTTGGGCGATTGAGGTGACACCTTTTTGAAAGGTGTCGCCTCTGGCAATCAACGCCTTATGCTCATTTTCAAAAACATAAAGCACATCGAGCATGCCGCCTTTTGGCTGTTCATCTACCTGTTCGTTTTCGACTATCATTTTTTGGAAAACAACTGGGCGGAGGCGCTCGGCGCAACCTTGCTCGAGACAGCCACCTACGCCGCTCTCGTCTATCTGAACCTGCTCGTCTTCATCCCCTGGTTTTTGAAAAAAAAGCGGACGGCGCTTTACCTCTTGAGCCTGGCGGCAACGGTGACCGGCTACGTTTTTTTGATGCGCCAAAGCGGGCTGGAGCAACGGTTTTACGACTTTTCCGGCTGGCGCAATGTCTTTTCAATGGCGTTGAATACCTCACTTTTCCTGCTCATTTCCACGCTGTACTGGTACTTCAAACAATGGCAAATCGAGCGGGAGCGCCTCATCATTTTGAAAAGCGAAAAATTGGAAACAGAACTGAATTTCCTGCGCTCCCAAATCAGCCCGCACTTCATTTTCAACGTTCTCAACAGTATCGTCTATCTCATC
>CAZHLB010000040.1:0-18082 GCA_964533005.1 uncultured Saprospiraceae bacterium | reverse complement strand
GTGACTGGTGATTGGGAATCCCCAATCACCAGTCACCAATCACCAATCACCAATTTTTTCCACCTGTCAGCTTTGAGCAATTCAAAATCTTTAGCAATGAAAATCTATCATCTCCTTTTTCTCTTTGCCTCCCTGCTTTTCGCCGCTTGCGACGACGACTCCGCCACGCCGGGGCAAACCATTTTAAAATACGACAAGGAAAACGCCACAGGTCCCCAGCTCGATGCAGGTTATCACGAAATGGCAGTTCGTTTTCCTGCCAGCCAAATGGCAGAACACGCTGGCAAGAAATTGACGGAAGTCCAATTTTTTGTTGGCGCAGCGCCGCAGGATTGCAAGGTCAAAGTCTATGGTCAAGGCACGGCAACTACGCCTGGCTCAATTCTTTATGAAAAAGACGTGACCAATGCCCTGCAAGTCAGCGAATGGAACAAGCACCCTGTCTCGCCCGTGATTGTGCTGACGGGCGAAGACCTTTGGCTCAGCATCGGTTTCACCCATGCCGGTACGCAGCAAAGCATCGGCTGTGATTCGGGACCCAACAAGGGCAACAGCGACTGGCTTTGGAGCGCCAGCGACGGCGAGTGGAAAACTTACATTGACCGCACTTCGGAAAGCGTGAATTGGAATATCCGGGGCGTGGTCGAGGAATAATTTTTAGAGGTTTCAGGGTTTCAGAGTTTCAAAGGTTTCAGGGGAGCGCCCTGCGTGGAACCCTGAAACCTTTGAAACCCTGAAACCTTCAAAAAAATCTTCCTCAAAAACTGCCGCTCCCTCTTTGCTTTTTGCCCTACCTTCGCCCCACTTCATAGACGCACATCTTCTCCTTCCCCCTTCATTTCAAGTCTCACTTTCCTGGTCTTCTCCAATTGTTTCGGCACTAAAAGCCTCTCCCGATAGCTATCGGGATTCCCGGCTGAACGCACTTTTATTTTTTAACCAATTCAAACATTATGAACTCGAAATTGCTACTCCTCCCGATGGTAATCGGGATGCTGTTTGCCTTTTTCCTCGACGAGACCAAGGCTTGCGGCTACGCCTACGTTTCCGACTGCGCTACCTCGATTGACCTGGAAATCAACGGCGCAACGACTTCCTGCCAGGTGTCTTCCTGTCCTTACCTCACGGTTTTTCACAACCACAACTTCGGTTCGGTCAGCAGTTTTTCCATCGCAAAAGCGAAATCTCAGACCTGGGAAAGCTGCGATAACATCGTGATGAACGGTCGTTTGCGATGGCGGATTTACCTGCAATCTGGGTCGCCGGGAGCTTTCAACTCGTTGAATCTGACGCAGTTGACGACGCAGACCAACGGAGCTTACCGAACCAAAACGAGGGAGGAATTGCCCAACCTGGATTTGCTGGCAGGGCTGAACCCAGGCAGTTATTTTCTCGAAATTTACTTCGAGTCGGACGTGGATACCGACAACAATGGCTCGGCGAATGCGGTGATTTCCGCCAACAACGGCGGCAGTTTTTACCGGGCTTCGTTCATCGTTCCCACCGGCTCCGGCGGCTCGCTAAACGTGCAATTGGTCAGCAAAACCAACGTCGCCTGCAACGGCGGCAACACCGGCGCCGCTTCGGTTCAATGCGCAAACGGCACATCGCCAATCAGTTATGCCTGGTCAAACGGTGCAACGGCGGCGAGTTTGAGCAACCTGCCTGCCGGAAATTATGCCGTCACTGCCACCGACGACGTTGGCAACTATGGCACGTTGAACGTGAACATTTCGCAGCCCGCAGCCCTGCTTGCCAATGCCAGCGGAGTGGGCGAAACTTCGGCGAGCGCCAACAATGGCTCGGCGACGGCTGCGCCAAGCGGCGGCACACCGGGCTATAATTTTCTCTGGAGCAACGGCGCAACAACTGCCAGCATCGCCAACCTGAACTCCGGCAGCTACGGCGTGTCCGTCTCGGACGCCAATGGATGCACGGCGACGAGCAGCGTTTTGATTGGCATTTCCGGCGGAACGCCTGCCAACTATTGCGCCTCGAAAGGCAACGAGCCGTGGGTTGACTGGATTACCAAAGTCAGCCTCGGCAGCATCGAGCATGCCTCCGGCAAAAGCCAATATTCCAATTTCACCAACGTCAGCACCGATTTGAATACCGGCTCGAATTACACCATCACCCTCGAAAACGGCTTCAGTTGGCAGACTTACAATGAATATTGGCGAGTCTGGATTGACTTCAACCGCAACGGCACGTTCGAGGAGCCGGGCGAAATTGCCTTTTCCACTATTTTGAATGCGCCACCGCTCGGCTCGCCGGGCGGCTCGGTGAACGGGATGATTGCAGTGCCTGCCGGGGCAGAGGAAGGTTTGACCCGGATGCGGGTTTCGATGAAGCGGGGCGGCTACGCAACGCCTTGCGAAACCATCCCTTTTGGCGAGGTGGAAGACTACACTATTAATATAGTGTACGGCGGCCCGCAAGTTTGCAGCATCACGTCGAGCGTGTCGAACATCGTTTGCAACGACAACGGAACGCCTGCGACTGGCGCTGACGACACCTACTCTTTCTCGTTGACCGTCAATGGAAACGGAACGGGCACAGGCTGGCAGGCGACCATCGGCGGGCAAACGCAGAGCGGCAGCTACGGCGTTGCCAAAACCATCGGCTCCCTCGCCATCGGCGCAGGCGTTCAAAATTTCACCATCGTGGACGTTGACAGCGCCGGTTGCACTTTTTCGCAAAGCGTGACGCCGCCACCAACTTGTTCTAACCCAATCGTTTGCAACATCAACTTCGGCGTAGCGGGCGTCGCCTGCAACGACAACGGAACGCCAACCAACCCGGCAGACGACACCTACACTTTCAGTCTGACCGTCAGCGGAACAGGCACAAGTTCCGGCTGGACGACGACAGTGCTTGGCTCGACCGTCACCGGCAGTTACGGGCAGGCGAAATTGATGGGCCCCTACACCATCAGCGCCGGAAATTTGAGTTTCACCGTGCGAGACGCAGCCAATGCCAATTGCTCGGTGGCAGTCTCCGTCACGCCGCCCAGCCCTTGTTCGAATGGCGGAAACACGCCCGGTTACTGCCCCTCGAAAGGCGATTTTCCCTGGCACGACTGGATTGCCGGGGTCAATTTCGGCGGCGTGGACAACCCAAGCAGCAAGAGCCAGTACACCAATTTTACCAGCCTGAATGCCATCGTTGCGCAAGGCGGCAACTACCCGGTGGCGCTGTCTGCCGGTTTCAGTTGGTTCACCTACGACGAGCACTGGAAAGTTTGGATTGACTACGACCAGGATGGCACGTTTGAAGAGCCGGACGAACTTGCATTTTCAATTTCCCAACCCGCTCCGCCGAATGGCACGCTCGAAGCCACCGTCAATGGAACCATCAATATTCCCGCAACAACAATTCCCGGCGCAACCCGAATGCGGGTCGCCATGAAAAGAGGCGCAGACCCGTCGCCTTGCGAAACCTTGCCCTTCGGCGAAGTCGAAGATTACACCGTGAACATCGGCAGCACATTTGGCAGCGGCACGGGCGACCGAAGCCTTGCCTTGCAACTCGACGCCGTGCCTAATTTGGAAACGGTGGAATTGTACGCCGTACTTGAAATCCTGCCCGGCGCAACTGGCTGGCGGCTGGAAAAATCAACCGACGAGCGGGTTTTCGAGGAAATGTTTTCCGGCAATTTCGACCCCGGCGCAGGTGAATATTTCATCCTGGAGGAAACCGACCGCTCGCCTGCGGAGGGTGAAAATTTCTACCGCCTCGTTTTGCTCGATGCAGCGGGCGGGGCGATTTCGGAGGTTCAATCTTCGGCGACAGTGCAGCATGTTTCTGAGTTCGAGGTTTTTCCGAACCCGGCGAGCGGGGAGTTTTTCGTGGAAATTTCCGGGTGGCTGGGCAACGAGGTGCATGTTGAGGTTTTCAACCAAATCGGATTGCCAGTGCATCGGGAGGTGATTTCGGAAGCCTCAAGTGCCTTGCACCGGGTGAGCACGGAGGGCTGGCAGGAAGGGATTTATTTCGTTTTCATCCAGGATAGGGATAGGATGAGTTTGTGCAAGCGGTTGATTTTGAGCCGGATGTGAGCCGTTTTAGGGTTGGGTTTGAATTTCGAATGTGCGGCGCAGTCACCCCCCCTGCCCTCCTCAAGGGGGATTGATGCCGTTCTTTGATTTGCAACAGGAAACAAGTTCTTGGTGCAAATCAAAGAACGGCATCCCCCCCCTTGAGGGGGGCAGGGGGGTGACTGCGCCGCACATTCGAAATTCAAATCCTACCCTTAAACCATTGCCCCTCAACCAAGTCTCGGCACACCAACCGGGACTTTTTTTCGGTTACTTTTGCTTGTCATCAAGTATTTACCACCATGAGCATTCGACACACCTTTCTTTTCCTCGCCTGCCTGTCCAGCGTTTTTGCTGCGCCTGCTTTTTCCCAATCAAAGGCTCGTTTCACCTCTTTGAAAAATGCCCGATCAACGCCGCCCTCTTCGCCAACCTCCGAGCGGGTGATTGCTTCGCACATGTGGGAATTGGGCTTGCACAGCGGCTCGTCCATCAACCTCGGCGACGTTGGCGTGAAGCCTGGCTGGGGCGCAGGCTTTCATCTGCGACGGGCGATTGACTACATTTTTTCCATGCGGGGTGAGCTGGATTTTTTTGTTTTCAACAATGAAGACCGGGAAGATGGAGCGGTGCAAACGACCTTCCAGAGCGGCGCCGTGCATCTGCTGGTTTCGTTCAACAACCTCTCCTGGCAAACCGACCGCAAGCGGCGGGTGAATTTTTACGGCTTGATGGGCGGCGGCTTGAACCGCTTCGACGTGGCTGCGAAAGGCGCTTCGCCCAGCATCCTGTCCGTGAAAAATGCTGTACAAACCAACCTGGACATGGGCGTGGGCATTGCTTTTCGGCTGAACGACCGCTGCAATTTGGGCGTGGAAACCAAAGCCGCCGTGCTTTTTGGACAAAAAGCCGACCTGCTCGATGGGGTGGCAAGGGAAGACAAAGACGTAGCAAACTACTCTTCCATCCGCCTGAATTTTAACTTGGGAAACAAAGCCAACCGCTCCGAACCACTTTACTGGGTGAACCCGATGGACGTGGTTTGGCGAGAACTTTCCGAGCTGAATGACCGCCCCGTTTTTGACCCCACCGACAGCGACGACGACGGTGTGATTGACATGCTGGACAAGCAACCCGACACGCCGCCGGGCGCAGAGGTGGACATTCGTGGCGTATTGCTCGACAGCGACGGTGACGGTGTTCCCAACCATGACGACCCCGAGCCTTTCCTACCCAATGACAAAGTGCCACCGGGCAAGGATTTGCACCTGCTCACAGAAGAAGAACTTCGGGATTGGATGGAGGAAAACTTGCGCAACAAGGATGGAAACCTCGCCAACTGGTTCTTGCCCATGCTGCATTTCAACGGTGACAGTTACCAGATTCGCTACGCCGACTACGGACACCTCGCCAGCATTGCAAAATTGCTGAAAGCAAACCCCGAACTGCGCCTCGTGGTCGTCGGCTTCACGGACAAGACAGCATCAAATACCTACAATTTCAACCTGTCCTACGAGCGAGCCAATGCCGTCATTCAGTTCCTGGTCGAGGTGCATGGCATCGCCCGCAAGCGGCTGATTTTGCAATACAATGGCGAAGAATCGCCGCTTGTGCCTGACGTGCAGGACAATTTGATGAACCGGCGGGTGGAGTTCCGGGTGGCGACGAACCAGGATTTTGAAATGGAAAAGCCGAAGGGCAAACGGAGAAATTGAGTAGGCAGGTAGAATTAAACATCACTCATTTTTTTTTTCAACACATAGTCACATAGAGCACATAGAGTTGATAATCAAAAAACTATGCGCCCTATGTGACTATGTGTTGAAAGAAAAAATGAGTGATGTTATATAGCCTGACTATTCAAGGCTTCAGTCAGCGCCTCAAAAAAAGAAAGGGGTTGAAGATTTCCTTCCGGAAATTTTCAACCCCTTTCTTTTTTAAAGCGGCGATTTGCTTACGCAACGGGCGGCGGCGGAACATTCATTTCAGGTGCGCCAGGCTCGGAGGGCGCATCTTGCTTGCCGGAAAATGACTCTTTCAAGTCCTCGAATTTCTCCGAGGCGCTTGCCCATTCTTCCTGGGCGGCGTCTTTGATTTTGCCGGCGGTGGCGGAGAGCGATTCTTTTGCTTTCGCAAACAATTCGCCGGGGTCGCCGACCCGCTCGGTGAATTCTTCCTTGACGTCGCCAGCCACGTCGGCAATTTTTTCCTTGGCTTCGGACATGAATTTACTGGCGTCTTCCGCCACGTTTTCAACGACTTCCTTGATTTCTTCGGAAGCGTTGGCGAAGGTTTCCTTGGTCTTTTCGACCAGCTTGTTTACAAAATTTTCCATGTTTCAATTTTGATGAATGATGAGTGAATGCAGCTTGGACGAGGTTGGCTTAAAAAGGTGACACCTCGCTTAATTGGTTGATAAGGATTGATGGGTTGATGAGGTTGATTTTGCTGCAAAATCAACCTCATCAACCCATCAATCCTTATCAACGAAAGCTTGGTCAATTCACCTTTTCCACCTGGCTCAACGAGTACATCAGCTTGTTCATGTCAGTGGAATTGAGGTGCAAAACGCCTTTGATGGTTATCGGGTCGGCAGTGAAGGGGACGGCTTCTTTTGCTTTCACCTCCATCACGGTTTCGGGGCCTGCGCCGCCGCAGAAAAAGCACATGTTGTACGGGTAGGCGCTGAAAATGAAATCCTTGTGGCTTTTGTAGCCCTCGACGGGAATGATGTAGCCTTTGATGGTGACGGTTTTTCCTTCGAGCGCCTTGACTTCGGCGCTGAAAACGGGCACGTCAACTTTGAAGCCGAGCATCTCGTCGTACTCTTTTTTGTAGGTGATTTTGCCGAGGGTTTTCCAGAGATGCTCTTGTGCCAGCAGCGGTGACGCGGCGGAAAAGGCAAAGAGGATGGCAAGGCTGAAAAATAGTTTTTTCATGTTTGAATTGCTTTTTAAGGATGCGAAAGTACAAACGCCAGCCGCTGATTTTTCGCCCTGAACAACTTGTTAAAAGTCTGCTTGCACCATTTTGTTATCGCCCACTGCTTACCGCAACTTCAAATTTGAAAATATCCGGTCGTGAATAATGCCCCGAAACATCCAGCGTCAGCCGCTCCCGGCGGACGTGGTCGAGGTCGGACATGGTGTGATAGACGATTTTTTCCTTACCAAACTGTGGTTTCAAATCATAAAAACCATCCGGCGCAATAACGCACGAGCCGCCGTTGAGTAGCCAATCTTCCGGCTCGTTTCGCAAGTTTTCCGGTACTTCCAACTCCGGCGGGATGTCTTTCACCCGCATCATTTGCCCTGCCGCAATCACGAAGCACCTGCCTTCAAAAGCATATTGCCGACTGGCGACCTGGTGCATTTCGTGGACGGAAGGGAAAAGTGCGAGATGAATAAGTTCGCCGCAATTGTGCAGCGCCTGCCGGGCGAGCGGCATGAAATGTTCCCAGCAAATCAGCCCGCCGATTTTGCCGACGGCAGTTTCCACCGAGCGCAAACCTCGTGCGTCGCCCAAGCCAAAAATGAGTTTTTCGGAAAAGGTGGGCATGAGCTTCCGGTGATGAATCACCAATTCGCCGGTGGCGTCGAACAGCAAAAATGAATTGTACAAAGTGCCGCTGCCAAGCCCTTCTTGCACTGCCTCGCAAACGCCGACGGCAATAACGGCACGATGTGTTTTTGCCAAATTGGACAAAAAACCAACCGCTTCGCCAGGCACGGTGACGGCATTTTGGTGCATTCGGGAAAAGACATGCTTGACAGGTTCGTGATTCCAGAGGGCGACTTCGGGACAGTAATCAAGCCAGGCGGGATAGCCGCAGAGCCAGGTTTCGCCAAAAACAATCAGTTCAGCGCCTTGCCCGGCAGCTTCTTTGACGAGGATTTCTGCTTTTTCAAGACTGAGTGGCAGGTTCAGATAGACAGGACTTTCCTGCACAATAGCGAGGTGGATGTTTGTTCTCATTTGGTCGTGTAGTTTGCTCAAAAGCTGGGTTCGTAAAGGTCGCACGGGCTATTGGTTTTTCCAAACACGGGACAGCCCGAAAAAGCAAGAGGGCGAGAATTTAACCTCTCGCCCTCTCGTATTTAAGTTGCAGTTGATGCAGGCTGATAAAGTTGATAAGGTTGATAAGGTTGATTTTGCTACAAAATCAACCTCATCAACCTTATCAACTTTATCAACCAAAGTTACCTGCCCGTAATCTCGCCAGCAAGCTGCGCCCAGGAAGACGGGTCGCGGAATTTGCTCATGCCGCGTGCTTTCAAAATTTCCTTGAAACGGTCGAGGCTGGTGCCCGCCACGTCTTCGTAAGTGTAAATGCCGAAATCGTAAAGCGCATTTTGCACTCGGTCGCCGATGCCTTTGATTTTGGTCAAATCGTCCACTTTCACGGAGCCAGGAATGTTGCGTGGCGCTGGAGCGGCTTCAACTTGGCTACCTTTTTTTGCGGCGCTCCTGCTTCTTTGGAGAGATTCGGCGATGACAGGTTCAGAGGAAGTAGCTGCCTTGACCCTGGGGGCTGGTTTGAAACCTGGCTGCCTGCCCCTGCGCTTTTTGGCTGGTTCGCCTTCGGCGGTTGGCGCAACAACAACAGGTGCGGCGACAGTTTTAGCCTTTGGCGTTGGCTTGAAACCGGGTTGCCTGCCTCTGCGCTTTTTGACTGGTTCGCCTTCGGCGGCGGGCGCCACAGGTGCTGCGACAGTTTTAGCTTTTGGCGTTGGCTTGAAGCCAGGTTGCCTGCCTGGGCGGCGTTTCGGTTGCTCCGTTGCTTCCACTACGACAGCTTTTTCTGCCGGTTTTCTTCCCCTGCGTCCTTTTTCTTTGGGCGGCGCTGGCGCTGCTGCTGGCTCTGAGATAACTTCCACGCCAGCCAAGTCAGCTGCTTGTTGAGCCCAAGTAGTCGGGTTGCGGAACTTACTCATGCCATTTTCTTTCAAGATTTCTTTGTAGCGAGCAAGAGGCGTGGCAGCCATCTCTGCGAAAGAATTGATGCCGCTTGCCTGAAGTGCGACGGCAACTTTGTCGCCCACACCGACAACCCTCGTCAGGTCGTCGCCGCCACCCGTTGTGACAGGTTCTGCGGCTCTGCGGCGCGGAGCGCCTTTTTCTGCCGGAGCAGCGCCGGGTTTTCTGCCACGCTTGCCGGTTTTGGGTTCGGCTGCTTTTGCTGCACCGGGTTGCCTGCCTCTGCGCTTCGGCTCTTTCGGAGCAGGCGGTGCGGGGGCAGGTGCGGTGACTTCGACGCCAGCCAAGTCAGCCGCTTGCTGCGCCCAGGTGGATGGGTTGCGAAACATGCCCATGCCGTTTTCCTTCAAAATTTGCTTGTAACGGTCGAGCGAAGTGGCTGCCATGTCGGCAAAAGAATTAATGCCGTTTGCCTGCAATACTGCGGCAACTTTTGCGCCGACGCCAACTACCCTGGTCAGGTCATCCCCCTCGCTGGTTGGAGCTGGAGTGGCAGCTTTTTGGCGACCCCGTCCACGACCGACGGGCTTTTCCGGAGCGGCTTGCCTTTCAGCTTTGGGTTTGGGACCGCGCTTTTTGCGCTCGACCGGAGTTTCCGCCGTAATTGTTGTTTGGCTTGCGGAAGCTGTCATTTCAAAGCCTTCATCCTCCTTTCTTTTGAGCTTATTCAAAAGTGTTTTGTACTCCAGTTTTGCCTCATGTTCTGCCAATTGCGCCTGTTTATACGACAGCCTGTATGGCTTCAATTGAGATTTTAAAGCCTTCATTTGCGATTTATAGGCTGATTTGGCTTTCTTCTTTCTCTTTTGGGCGTTTTCATACGCTTCTTTTAGCTTGTCAAATTCCTTTCGTAGTTGCGATGAATCCTTCATGTTATTCTGAATTTTGTGCAAGTTGTAGGACGAGCTGAACGCTTGCATCCTTTTCCTGCTGTTGTTAGACAATATGAATTGAAGAAGATGTTGCTGAAATAACGAGGTAATGTGTTTATGGTTTTGCCAATAATTGGGATAAACGTGGCAATGTGCAATTCAGGATTCCCTCGTGAGATGTCCTCCCAAGTTGCTGATTGTCAGCGTTTGTTAGTGATTGGAGTTTATCGCCGGGCATGAAAATTCAAATTCAAATCGTGCCCGGCATTTCATGCATCATAATTGCTTTGCAGTATGCCACAAAATTAACTGAGTTTTTGAAAAAAGATATGGAGGCTATAATTTTTAGGCTGGATAAGCATATTTTTTTGCAAAAATATTCACGGCAAAGGGTAATTCAGGTAGTTTTTAATTGAAATCATGTCTCAGAAGTTGGTTTTCAGGAGTTTGCAAATGCTTTTCTTGCCGGTAAAAGGGATATGGATGGATGCGCTGGAATGCCCAAATTAGGAGGTAACTTCAAGTTACCTCCTAATTTAAAACCCAATAATGCCAAAAAAACGTCGGCAGGGTTTAAAACCCTGCCGACGTTATCCTCAATATCACCTTTCCAAAAGTTTCAAACTTTCGGAAAGGTTGCCAATCAACCCGCAAATTATTCAAGCCATCAAGCGACTACCATCACCGGTTGCAGCAAACATGTGCCTGTCATTTCTTTTGGCGGCTCTTGTTCGAGCAAATGCAATATGGTTGGAGCAATATCTGCCAGCTTGCCATTTCTCGCCAGTTCTTTTTCCGGCTGATTGCTCACGAAAATAAATGGAACCGGGTTTTTTGTATGCGCTGTATTTGGCGTTCCGTCTTCATTAATCATGTAGTCCGAATTGCCATGGTCGGCGATGATAATGGCTTCATAATCATGTTTCAAAGCCGTTTCCAGCAGCCTGCCGAGGCATTTGTCCACCGTTTCGACGGCAGTTTTTGCTGCCTGGAAAACGCCGGTATGACCGACCATGTCTGCATTTGCATAATTCAGGCAGATGAAATTAGGCTGGTTCTGTTCGATATCTGCGATGATGGCATCGGTCATTTCAATGGCGCTCATTTCCGGCTTCAAATCATACGTGGCGACTTTTGGAGAAGGAATTAGAAGACGCCGCTCGCCGGGAAATTCCTTTTCCCGACCGCCGGAAAAAAAGAAAGTGACGTGCGGATATTTCTCCGTTTCGGCAATGCGCACCTGCGTCAAACCTGCATTGGAAAGCACTTCGCCGAGGGTGTTTTTCAAGTTATCGGTGTCGAAAAGCACTTCGATATTTTGGTAAGTATCGTCGTAACGAGTCATCGTGACATAGCGCAGGTTGAGCTTTGCCATGCCATATTCAGGCATGTCTTTTTGCGTCAAAACGGTGGAAATTTCCCTCGGTCGGTCGGTGCGGAAATTGAAACATATCAATACGTCGCCTTCCTGAATGGTGGCAAGCGGTGCGCCTGTTTCATCCGTGCAAACGATAGGCATTAAAAATTCATCCGTCTCGCCTGCTTCATATCGTTGGCGAATCATTTCGAGCGGGTCGGTCGTCTTTTCGCCTTGCCCTTGCACGAGCAGGTGATATGCTATTTTCACTCTTTCCCACCGTTTGTCCCTGTCCATTGCATAATATCGCCCGACAATGGAAGCGAGCTTAACCGTTTGGTTTTCAGTGTGTTCAAGCAAGGTTTTTAAATATCCTTCACCGCCTTTCGGGTCGGTATCCCGTCCATCCATGAAAGCATGAATGAACACTTTTTCCACTCCAACTTCCTGCGTGATGTCGCACAGCGCCATTAAATGGTTGATATGCGAATGAACGCCGCCGTCCGAAAGCAAGCCCATCAAATGCACCGGCTTACCGTTTTCTTTGGCAAAACGCAGGGCATTTAAAAGCACCGGGTGGTTGTGCAATTCCCGCTCCCGCACGGCTTTATTTATTCTCGCCAACTCCTGATAAACTATGCGCCCTGCGCCAATATTCAGGTGACCGACTTCAGAATTGCCCATTTGCCCGTCCGGCAAACCGACCATTTCGCCGTGCGTGACCAATTCTGAGTTGGGATATTTTTTATACAAGGTATCCATGACTGGCGTTTCCGCTTGTGCAACGGCGTCGGCTGCATATTTCTGACCGTGCCCCCAGCCGTCGAGGATGATGAGGATGACTCTTTTGGCGCTCATATTTTATTGTTTTTGGCAAGGAAGAAATGTCATCCCGAACACTCGGGATGACATTTCTCGCACACGCTGCCGCTGAAAAGGCTGGCAAAGTTAGCCGGGAGCGAAGTTTTACTTTCACCCAACTTTCCGAAAGTTTGAAACTTTCGGAAAGTTGGATGAAGGTAAAACTTCGCTCTTGCCGCTCCATCCTTGCATCAACGCTTGTTACTTTTCCGTTAAAGGTCATTACGGGTGGGTTCATTTTTAGCGAGCATGAGATTTATCGCTAAAAAGAGGAGGGTGGCTGAAAGTTGTCACCGGATTTGCAGAGGATGGTTTCCCGGAATTAACGTTTCTTTTTCGTGACCCATTCAGTGCCCCTCGTCAGAAGCCAGGTTAAATGAACAGCCCTAAAAACCGACTGTTTAATTGTGTAAATCCCGGAACTTCAAGGTCTTGAAGACGACGCCAGGAAAGGCTGAATTTTCGAGGCTTCACGTTCGACAAATATTTTTCAAACCATGAAAAAGCTATTGTTCTTCATCTTGTTTGCCCCCGCTCTGGCAATTGCCAACCCGCCGGTCGAGCAGATGAACCTCGCCGCCATCACCAAAGCCATCAGCGACGGCAATGCCGATGCCCTGGCGCAATATTTCGATGCCAACGTTGAAGTAGCGGTGATGGACAATGAGGAAGTTTATGCAAAGGCGCAGGCGGTGCAGGTGGTGAAGGATTTTTTCGCCAAAAACAAACCCAAGTCCTTTAGCCAGATGCATCAGGGCGCTTCCAAAGGTCAGGATTCGCAATACTGCATCGGCAACCTTGTCTCTGCCAGCGGGACTTACCGGGTCTATATTTACATGAAAGTCACCGGCGGCAAGTACCTGATTCAAGAATTGCGATTTGATAAGGAATGATGATTCCTGAATCCATACAAAAGAGGCGGCTGGAAAATCCAGTCGCCTCTTTTTTTTGATGATTTCAACCTCAAATAACCTCACGTTTACGAAACTTTGAAAGTTTCGTAAACGTTAGCGCCGACGCCACTCAAAAGCTTTGTAGCTCTACCAGCTTTCCATACTCGCCGCCTTTTCGCATCAAATCCTCGTGGCTTCCCTGCTCGATTATTCTGCCTTCTTTCATCACTACGATTTCGTCGGCATGTTGCACCGTGGAGAGGCGGTGGGCAATGACGATAGTGGTTCGGTTTTGCATCAGGACGTCGAGCGCATCTTGCACTAATTTTTCAGATTCGGAATCCAGGGCGGAGGTGGCTTCGTCGAGAATGAGGATTGGCGGGTTTTTCAGCACCGCACGGGCGATGGTCAGGCGTTGGCGTTGACCGCCGCTGAGTTTGACGCCCCGGTCGCCGATATTGGTTTCGTAGCCTTTTTCGGTTTGCAGAATGAACTCGTGGGCGTGGGCAATTTTCGCCGCACGTTCCACCGCCTCCTTCGTTGCACCTTCAATTCCGAAAGCCACATTATTATATATAGTGTCGTTGAAAAGCACCGGCTCTTGCGTGACAATGCCAAGTAGCGAGCGCATATCGTGGAGTCGGTAATCTTTGATATTGATGCCGTCAAGCAAAATCTCGCCTTTTTCTACGTCGTAAAAACGAGGCAGCAAGTCCACGAGCGTTGATTTTCCTGCGCCGGAGACGCCGACGAGGGCTATTATTTTCCCTTGCGGAATGGTCAGGTTGATATTTTCCAAAGCCGAGCGGTCGGTATTGGCGTAGTGAAAAGAGACGTTTTGATATTCGATGGAATGTTTGAATTCGCTGATTGGCAAGGCATTGGGCTTGTCCAATATTTTCACCTCTGCCTGAAATACCCGCTCGATACGTTCCACCGCCGCCATGCCTTTTTGCACGTTGTAAAATGCGGAGGCGAATTTTTTCGACGGTTCAATCATGCTGAAAAAGGCATAGAGCAATGCAAAAAACGTCGCCACTGTCAGTTGCCCTTTTTGCACTTCGCCGTAGCCGTACCAAATCAACACCGCCACCGTCGCCACGCCCAAAAACTCGGTCAGCGGCGACGACAAATCCCGCCGCCAGAGCAGGCGCACCAGCAAGCGTCGGTATTCATTGTTTTCCCTGCGAAAATGCGCCGACTGAAACCGTTCGGCATTGAACCCTTTGATGATGCGCAAGCCTGAAATCGCCTCCTCCATCATCGAAACGAGCAAGCCCAACCGCTCCTGCACCTGCCTCGATTGCCGTTTGAGCAACTTGCCAATCCTGCCAATCACAACCCCGGTGAAAACCAGCAGCGCCAGCACAAAAAGTGTCATCGAAGGGCTGACGTAAATCATGAAAGCCAGCGCCCCGGTGACCATCATCGGCTCCCGGATGATGGCTTCCAAAACGTTGAGGATGCTCCATTCAATTTCCTGGGCGTCTGCAGACATTCTCGAAAGTAGGTCGCCTTTTCGTTCTTCGGAAAAATAGGCGAGCGGCAACGACAGCGTCTTATCGTACAACTGCTGCCGCAAATCCCGCACGATGCCATTTCGCACCGGGGCGAGAAAAAAATGAGACAGGTAGCGGAAGATGTTTCGGAAAAAATAAAGCCCGACCACGAGCAGCAAGGCAAACATGAGCGCCGTCCGCTTTCCATGTTCGGCGATGATTTCGCTCAACCAAAAATTGAAGTACCCGGTGAAATTGTCAAAACTCAGCGGCTCGGCAGGCGGCTGCGCTGCGAGCGGTTGCTGGTCGAGCAAAATATTGAGGAAAGGAATGATTGCCGGGATGCTCACGACCGAAAAAAGCACCATGAGCAAATTGCAGAGGATGTTGCCTGCGAGGAGCGATTTGTAATTTTTCAGGCGAGAAAGAAGGCGAAGAAATAGCTGCATTTGCTGAAGGTTTAGGAGGTTTTGGGAGGTTTAGGAGGTTTAGAAAAGCCCCTGTTTTGCAGTAAAACAGGGGCTTTTCTAAACCTCCTAAACCTCCCGAAACCTCCTAAACCAGAAAGGAAAAACTCAATTGCTCAACATCACGGGCATCACGAGCATCAAAATATCCTCGCCTTCCTTTTCTTCAACAGGCAAAAGAATGCCTGCACGGGAAGGCGTTGAAAGTTCCAGTTTCACCTCCTCCGACTCCAGCACGCCTAACATTTCAACCATGAATTTGGCATTGAAACCAATCGTGATTTGCGAGCCGCCGTAGGAGCAGACAAGCTGTTCGTTGGCTTCGTTCGAGAAATCGAGGTCTTGAGCGGAGACGGTCAGGCTGTCCGGCGCAATGTCGAGGATGACCTGGTTGGTGGTTTTGTTGGCGTAAATGGCGATGCGCTTGAGCGAACTGAGGAGGTCGGTGCGCTTGATTGTCAACACGTTAGGATTGTCAACCGGGATGACGGCTTGGTAATCCGGGTAGCGGGCGTCAATCAGGCGGCAGACCAAGTGCGTGTTTCCGAAGGTAAAAAACGCATTGGCTTTGTCGAAAGACATGGTCACGTCGCCGGCGGCGGGAAGGGCGTTTTTCAGCAGGTTCAGCGCCTTTTTCGGAATGATGAACGAAGTCGCCACCTCGCTGGCGATATTGCTGAACGAGAAGCGCACCAGCTTGTGGGCATCGGTCGAAACGAAGGTGATTTTGTTGAAATCCACCGAAACGAAGACGCCAGTCATTGCCGGTCGAAGCTCGTCGTTGCTGGTGGCAAAAAGGGTTTTGCTGACCGCTTGCGTCAGCACGTGAGACGAAACGGTGATGGTGTCCACCTTGTCTGAAACCGGGATTCTCGGATAATCCTGCCCGTTTTCGCCAGCAAGTTTGTACTTGCCGTAGGCGCTGGTGATGGAAATTGCGAAGGTTTCGTCGTCCACCGCAAAAGTGATGGGTTGGTCGGGCAACGCCTTCAAAGTATCAAGCAGGATTTTGGCGGGCACTGCCACCGAGCCGTCGCCGTCGGACATCACGTCGAGCTGGTTGGTGATGCTGGTTTCCAGGTCGGTAGCGGAAATGGTGAGCTGATTTTTTTTGATGACAAACAAAAAATCATCGAGGATGGGCAGCACCGGGCTGGAGGCGATGGCTCCACTCGCCACTTGCAACTGCTTGAGCAATTCGGAAGAGGAAACGCTAAATTTCATAAAACACGCTGATTTTGTTGGATTTGCGCAAATGTAGCCAGGTGCGCAAAAGGGTGGGGCAAAAGTAATCAACAGCTTGTGGATAACTTGGAGACGCCTGAATTTAGGAGGCAACTTGAAGTTGCCTCCTAAATTCAAGGGCATTTTAGGCAAACAGGAAGTTTAGTAACTTGGCGCTCACCATTTCAAATTAGTATCGAATGATGACCGCAACTGCAACCGCCACAAGTCCGATTCACGAACTCATCCAACACGAGCCGCTCGTGTTTGAAAGCAGCATGAACAAGGAGCAGTTCAACAATTTTGTGCTGCGGCACACGGACTTGAGAATTGAACGAGACAAACACGGAATTATAACCATCCATCCTCCAATGACACTAAAATCAAGTCTTTATGAAGGTTTGGCATTTACCAAATTGAGCAATTGGTCAATTGCCAACCCTGGTAGGGGTACTGCATTCAGTCCCTCCGCTTCTTTCAACCTGCCCGACGGCTCGCAAAAAAAGGCTGACGGAGCCTGGATTTCGAAGCAAAAACTCGACTTGCTTACCGAAGAAGAGGAAGACAGCATCCCCGACCTCGTTCCCGATTTTGTGATGGAAGTGGTTTCAAAAACAGACAGCTTGAAAAAGCAAAAAGAAAAAATGGAGGAAGTTTGGATTGAAAATGGCGTCCGGCTTGCCTGGTTGATTGACCCGAAAAATGAAAAGGCTTGGGTCTATCGGGCAGACGGAACAATGGAAACCATCGAGGATTTTGAGCAAAGCCTGTCGGGTGAAGATGTGCTGCCGGGCTTTCAATTCCACTTGTGGGAGTTGAGAAAATAATGACAAGGCAATTGCAAACTCACTCCATTGCCTGGGGCAAAAAACCTGACCATGAAAATCCGCCGCTTTCACCTGCCTTTAATTCTTCTTTTTTCGCACGCTCTTGCCGCACAATTCCACGACGACTTCTCCGACGGCGACCTGACCAACTACCCAACCTTGCACTGCCAATTGGAGGCATACGTTTACGAAACTTTTGAAGTTTCGTAAACGTGACCTGGCACCAACACACTTTATTTTTGACTGTCTTTTTCATCTTTACTTCCAGCTTAGACGACTGCGTGTAACAGCCATTTTTTCCACCTCGTCAAAGCGCTTTTCATCATCAAATCAGCATTGGAAGGGTTGGAATTTGCTTTCCAAATCCTGTCAATCCTGCATCAAAAAAGGACATTTCATGAAGAACCTGTTGTTGACTTTTCTTGCCCTGACCTTCCTGGCGACCGCCTGCCAACCAAGCAAAACTGCCGCTCCGCCAAAGGAAATCAAGCAGTACACCATCGAGCAGTTTTACAAAAACGAGCAAATCGGTGGCGGCTTCTGGTCGCCCGACGAGTCGAAATTGCTGGCTCACAGCAACAAGACGGGTATCTACAATCTCCTGGAAATCAACGTGGCAGATGGCTCGCAGCGGCAGGTGAGCAACTCGGCGGTCGAGTCGTTTTTTGCCATTGACTACGTGCCCGGCACAAACCTGATGCTCTATTCCGCCGACAAAGGCGGGAATGAAATTGACCACATTTACCTGCTGAAAGAAGACGGCTCGTCGCAAGACCTGACCCCGGCGGCGGAGGAAAAGGCGAATTTTTTCGGCTGGAGCCTCGACAAAAAGGCATTTTTCTACATCTCGAACAAGCGCAACCCGCAGTTTTTCGACCTCTACAAAATGACCACCGGCGACTGGAAAGCGAGCATGATTTACCAAAATGACCAGGGCTTGGACGTGTTCGGCATCTCGTGGGATGAAAAAACGCTGGCGCTGCAAAAGACCATCACCACCAGTGAAAACCAGCTTTTTCTGTACGACCTCGCCACCAAAAAAATGACCGAAATCTCTGACCCGAAAAC
>CAZHLB010000039.1:0-18284 GCA_964533005.1 uncultured Saprospiraceae bacterium | reverse complement strand
TGCAACACGTATGCGGCACGGACGGGTCTTTCCAAGATGACAAAGGCGACAAAACCAGACGTGGAGGAGTATAGAAATGACATTTCTGCGCCTAACCTTTTCAAAACTGCCTCTGAATCAACACGCCATTCCCCGCAGGCAACACGCTCCAGCCAGTCCCGCCACCTGCTTTTTTCTTGTGAAAATGCGGCACCAGATAGCCCACCGCTGCGCCGACTGCATAGCCCGTCGCCACATCCATCGTAAAATGTTTCCCACTTTCCATGCGCAAGTAGCCGGTCACGGCAGGCACGACGGCTGCTGCCGTCCACACCACCGGCTTCCATTTGCTGTCGGGATGGTAGTCAGCGTAAACTTTGGCGGTGAAAAAAGTCATGGCAGCAGTTTGCGAAGTATGCCCGGAAAAGAAGGAGCGGCGGGAGGAGTTGGTCATTTTGTCAGCAATATCCACCTCGTCATTATAGACGTAGGGACGTGCCCGTTGGAAAGTCGTTTTTGCCATGCCTGTCAAGCCCCTTGTCAGCAGCGCCGTTTCGCCGTACATCAGGGCGACGGTCATCCAATCTTTGCGGAATTGCTGGGTTGGCATCATGAGCAAAGGCGTCCATTGCGAGGTTATCAGCAAAATATCGCTGACACTTTCTGCATTTGCAGAATGCTGATACGTCACCCACCGCTCGAACGCAGGCACATTGCTGCGGCTCATTTGACCGAGGTCGTCTTCTGAAAACGGATTGCGTTGTTCGTTGATGAGGTAGGAGCCGCCGAGCATTCCCAGACCTGCGCCGATGAAGGCACTTTCACGAACCGGGTTGAGTGAATAAGGAGATTGAGCGAAGAGGAAGGAGACGTTGGCGACCAGTGCCGCCAGCACAAACAGTTTTAATTTATTCATTGCTTATCGGAATTTGGAAATCGAAGATAAGCAAAACGGCAGCCATTCGAGCCTGGTTGAAGCCGCAGGTTTTTATTGCAAAAGGCTGACAGTTGAATTAGGAGGATTGGAATAAGATGCCCCGTCCCAATCCTAAATATCCTTGAGCATCCCAATCATCCTAATTCAAATTCAAAAGAAAAACCCCAACCTCACCGTGTAAGTATCCTCCTCATCCCCATTCGTAAAAGTGTAAAATCCACTGATTGCGCCGATGTTGAAGGCAGAAAACCACACGCCCGGCGAGATGCCCGAATGCCAAAATTTAGGGTCGGCAGCCTCGTCGTGCCAGACCCTTCCGTAGTCGAAGCCGCCGGAAATGCCAAAAATGAAAGGCACAATCTGATTTTTCACCCGAAACAGCCGGATGCGCAAATCCGTGTTGTGAAAAACGATGGAGCGCCCGGCAAAGCGGTTGTTGTGGAAGCCTCTCAGGTAGGTGTTGCCGCCGAGGTTGTTCGAGTGGTAAAACAGAAAATTGTCGCTGGTCAGCGTAGCTGCGCCGAAGCGGGCGCCAAAAGTGATTTCCAGCGGCGCAGCCAAAGTGACGAAAGTAGTCAGGCTACCTTCCAGCCGCACATAGGATTTGCGAGTGTCGAGGTCGTTGTAAAACGTAGCGCCGACGCCCCACTTCAAACCATTTTTTGGCAATTGCTGGTGGTCGAGGCTATTGTATTCGTGGCTCAGGATGAAGCCAAGGAAACTTTTCCCACCCAAATCCCGCTGGGGAAAAAGCTCCGTGTCGGTGATTCTGCCCGGGCGATTTTCCACTTCGATTTTTTCATAAAAGGGCCCCAGCCGGGTGAAATTTCTGCCGTTGTACCAATTCCTTTTCAGCAACGGGCGCACGGAAAGTTTTTCCAAACGCACCCAATGGAAGCGGTCGGACAACTCTTCCGGGTCTTTCGAGCCATTGCCGTAGCCGTAAAAATTGAAAATAATCGGACGGTCAAAACTGATGCTTGGGTTGAAATTCAGCCAGTCAAAAGCCTTCGTAAAATCTGCTTCATAACTCACGTGAAAGGCATTCGTCCGAGTCGAAAAATCGCCGGAAATGCGATGCCGCACCCCGTAAGGTTCTTTGCGAAAGCCATAAAAATCAAGCGTCACCCCGCCGCCGAGGAACAAGCCGTCGTCCTCCGTCCTACCAAAACTGACCATCGGGAAATAAGTGTCGTACTTGTATTCCAGCCTGCTGTAATCGTTCACTTTCAGGTCGTCGCTGGTCATGTCCAGCACTTCTTGCCCTTCAAATTCCAGGCTGCCCGGCTTGTCGTAAACCACCGTTTTTTTGCCTCCCCGCACCTGCGATTCATCGGTCACCACGTCCTCGCCTTTGCCGCCGATGATGCGCACGAGGATGGATTTTTTGGCTTTGCCGGACAGATGAAACTGGTCGTCCTTGCCCATGCCGTAGAGCCGGATTTCACGGGTTTCCTTTTTCCGAAACAGGCGGTGGTAGGTCGTATCCTGCTTCTTTTCTTTCTTGCCGAGGGCAAAAACGCTCACTTCCACGTCGCCGTTTTCGAGGCGCTTCACCTCGAAAAGCTCTTTTTCATTCGTGCCAACCACGTCCACATAGCGGGAAAGGTAGCGGTACAATTGCTCGGCATGGCGAGGAATTCTGTCCCGCCGGGCTTTCAATTTTTTGATGACACGAGGAGCGTCGAGCGGGTAAACTTCGGGCGGCAAGGACTTGAAAGCGCCTTCGATAACGGCATCGGTGAGGTTTGCCTCCAACCTTTTGGCGACCGCCATCCAGTCGTTGTAGTCCAGTTCATTCAAAAAAGACCGGTCGAATTTGATGGCAATTTTCGCCTGCCCGGGGATGTCGTAAATCTTCTCCTTCAGCCCTCGTTGCATCTGCCGCAGCCACCGGCGACTGGCTACAAATGGCACTGCGCCTCGCAAATCAGCAAAAGCCGCATCCCGGTCACGAGGAATCGGGCGGTACAAAATCGTGCTGTCCGCTTGCGGAAAAGATGCCCACCGCCACTGGTCGTCGTGGCGGTCGAAGTCGTTCATCCACTGGTCGAGCAGGCGGGATTTCAGCGCCCAGCGTTGGTCAACCCGGTGCTTGGCGTCGTCCTGAAGATTGCTCAACAATTTGGTGAAACCGATGATTTTCGGGCTGTTGCCAAAACTCGGCTCGTCGCTCCAATCGCCGTCCGGGCGTTCCTCGAACAGGTACAATTCTCCGCCGAAGACCTCGCTGTAATTTTCCAAACCCGGCTGTTTCGGCACAAAAAACAGCTTGGGATTGGTGTGATAAACCCCGGCGGCGTCTGCCAGCGACGGCACAACGAGCGCAGCGTAGGGATGCGAGCTGCTTTTCAATTCCTGGTAAAACTTGTGCAAAGCAGACCACCGCCACTCCTTCGGCACGGCTGGCAGGATGTTTTTTTTGACGGAACGAAGCACGTAGGATTTGCCGTCGGGGGTTTCCAGGCGCAGGTTTTTGGACGACATGCTGCCGCCTTGCTGCACCGGTTTGAGGTCGTTGAACTCAGTTTCCATGTTGAAAATGGGCGCAGTGACTGGAGTTTGCCAGGCTTTGCGGTAGCCTCTGCCGAAGAAGGTGCGCCAGAAAATGCCGGTTTTGTATTGGTTGGAAGCAATCGTTGAAATGCTGTCGGGAAAGGATTTTTGGACAATGGCGAGGGGTTTTGCAGGTGCGGGCGGCTCGCCTTGAAAGAGTCTTTTTCGGAAGGCGACTTTGCCACCCCCAGCCCCTAAAGGGGAGCCGCCACCTCCAATACCCCCAGCCCCTGAAGGGGAGCCAGGAGCATCAGCCATCGTCCAAAATTCCACCCAGACCTCCCTGTTTTTGAAAAAAAGCAGCTTGGAAAAACCTCGCTCCGACTGCACGTAGCCAGCCATTTTTCCGCCTCTGGCAAAGTCTTCCTTCCCGCCGCTGCCACTCACGATGAACTGCGCCCGACCATCCAACTTGTTGAAATACTGCAAACTATGGTCATGCCCGGCGGCAAAAATGACGTTCCGGTTTCTTGGCGAGAGTTCGAGCAAAGCCATCAATTCATTGCGCAGGCGCAGGTAATGCGAGTGGGGAATGTCTTGCTGGTGAGCGCCCGTTTGCCTCGCCAACATTGCCAGCGAGCCGATGCCGGGCAACGGCAGGTACAGGTTTTTCGAGGTGGTCGTGAACGGGAACAAGTGATTTTTCACCGAAAAACTGCCGCCGTGATTGCCATTGCTGAACATGGGATGGTGGCTGAGGACGACCACAAACTCGTCGTTGTTTTTTTTCAAAACGTCCCGCATTTCCTGCAAAAAACCAAGCCTGTCCTTGACTTCGCAGCCGGAATTGATGTCGTCGAAAGGACGCCAGTCTTGCAGCCACCACTGCGAATTGATGAAAGCGAGTACCACGTTGTCGTCCAATTTCACGGTTTCCGGGTCGCCGCAGCCATTGGTTGGGAGGAAGATTTCGTCGTTTTGCAGGCGCTCTTCGATGTAGTTTTCCTGCCATTGCACTGCTTCCAGCCCGCCTTTTCTGCCTTTGTTCCAGTCGTTGTCGCCGGGCAGGAAAAAGACCTTGCCTTTGTAATTTTCGAGGATTTTCAATTGCGCATTCAGGCTCGCCTCAGCTTTCGCACGGGCAGCTTCGTTGCCCCAATCCACCTTTGGAATGTTGTCGCCGAGGAAAGCGACGGCGCTGTTTTTACCTGCCTGCGCAAGCTGCTGACTGAGCAATTCAAGGACGGGATTTTCCGCTTTCAATTTCCCGTCGCCCACGTCGCCGACCAGGAAAAGCGTTTGCGCCAGCAAGGAATCATGCGGCAGGGTGCGGCTTTGCCAGTCTTGTTCTTCGTTGTGGTAAAATGCGTGTCTGGAAGTGTTGCAGGAGGCAAGAAGCAGCGTGGAAACTGCAAAAACAAAGGCGGTTTGCGTTTGCATGGATTGCATTTTCATTCGGCAAAATGGTATGGCTGAGTGTCGCTTTTGGGGTAAAACGCAAGAGGTGGGGTGGTGTTGAAACTGGTCTTTATTGATATTTTTTAGCAAAGAACAAAAGGAACACTCCGGCGCAGGGAGTTTGTAGAAAAAAAATGAAAAAGGCTTTATAGCGAGCGGTATCTATCTAAATTTGCCCACATACCGCTTGCTATAACGTCATTATGGATGCAGAAATCAAATTTATCGGTCGTAAAAAAGAGCGCCAGACACTGTTGAGCCTGCTTGAAAACCGGGAACCGGAAATGGTAGCGGTCATCGGGCGGCGGCGTGTGGGCAAGACTTTTTTGATACGACATTGTTACGAACAGCACCTTGATTTTGAGTTGACGGGAGTGCAAAATGCTACCCAACCGCGCCAGTTGGCTGCTTTTTTTGCCCAACTGAAAATTGCGTTTGGCAAATCAGCCGGGCAAAAAAAACCGGCAAATTGGCTCGACGCTTTTTACATGCTCATTGCAGCGCTCGAAGCCAAAGGCAAAACCGAAAAAATGGTGGTGCTGCTCGATGAATTGTCGTGGCTGGCTACGCCAAAATCGGGCTTTTTGGAAGCCCTCGGCTTTTTCTGGAACAGTTGGGCTTCCAGAAAAAACATCGTGGTCGTCATTTGCGGCTCGGCGGCTTCCTGGATGATAGAAAAAGTGGTCTATCACAAAGGCGGTCTGCACAATCGCATCACAAAACGCATTGACTTACAGCCTTTTAATCTTCATGAAACGGAATTGTACCTGCAATCACGCGGGCTGAACCTCGAGCGCAAACACATCCTCCTGATTTACATGACCATGGGCGGCATACCGCACTATTTGAAAGAAGTCATGCGAGGGAAAAGCGCCATTCAGAACATCAACGACATTTGTTTTGCGCATGGCGGCTTGCTGAACGATGAGTTTTCAAAACTCTATCCCGCCCTTTTTGACCATGCCGAAAATCACATGAAAATAGTGCGGGCTTTGTCGCAAAAATGGAAAGGCATGAGCCGTGCGGAAATTGTCGCAGCGGCAGGATTGCCCGACGGCGGCAGTCTTTCGGGCGCCATAGCGGATTTGGTCAATTGCGGATTTATCTCTTCCTATTATCCTTTTGGCAAAAAGAAGCGGGAAACACTTTACCGGCTGACCGATGAATACTCGCTTTTTTATCTTCATTTTATTGAAACCAACCGCTTTCAGGGCACGGATGCATGGCAACACCTAAGCCAGACGCCCGCCTGGGCAAGCTGGAGCGGCTATGCTTTCGAGAGCATTTGCATCAAACATTTGCCGCAAATCAAGAAAAAACTATCCATTGCAGGCATCTACGCAGAGGCTTCCGGCTACATCCAACGCGGAACGGCAGATTTGTCGGGCATTCAAATTGACCTCGTTTTAGACCGCCGAGACCAGGTCATCAATCTTTTTGAAATGAAATTTTACACCACTCCCTGGGTCATGAGCAAGCAAGAAGCCAATGAATTGTCGGAGCGGATTGCCCTGTTCAAAGCTCACACGAAAACTTCCAAGCAGGTTTTTTTGACCGTCGTGACTTCGTCCGGCTTGGTGCGGAACGAGCAAAGCCAGTTGGTGGTGGACAGCATCGTGGAGTTGGATGATTTGTTTGAGGTAGCGTGAAACACAAGCCCGGTTGCTCCACCTATCCCTTCAACTCTCTCGTCGCCGCTCTAATAAATCCCGCTTTGTTCTTTTTTACTGCTCTCAACATTGCCTTCCTTTCTTCAGGAACGGGGAAATATTTTTCAGCCCACAAGTTTATTTCAATGATTACCGGCAGCAAATCAATCCCCTTTTGGGTCAGCTTGTACAAGACTTTCGCCTTGCTGTCCGGGTGGTCTGATTTCTCAATTATCTGGTTTTCTTCAAGCACTTGCAGCCTGGACGCCAGGATGTTGGTAGCTATTCCTTCCGGTGACTTCAAAAAGTCGCCATAAGTGCATGCCTTGGCGAACATCAAGTCCCTGATTATCAGCAACGACCACTTGTCTCCCCAAACATCGAGGGAGCAACTCACGGGGCAGTCCGACCTTTTTTTTCCTTTCGACATAAAAATATTTTAGAAACACTTGCATTTTGCAAGTGAATGGATTTACATTTGCACTTGCATTTTGCAAGCAAAAGTAAGCAATCATTTTAAAAATTGAAAATCATGGAATTGAAAGGAAAAACGGTATTGATTACCGGCGGAACAGCAGGCATCGGTCTGGAATCGGCGAAACAATTTTTAGCCAATGGCGCAAAAGTGATTATCACCGGCAGGAACCAGGCAAAAGTGGATGCCGCCAAAAGATTGTATCCTGCGCTCACTGCCATTAAAAGTGATGTGGCAGATGCCAAGGATGCGCAGTTGCTTTTCAACCGGATACTGCAATTGGGAGGGATAGACATTTTATACAATAATGCCGGTGTTATCAGCACCCCGCTTAATTTGGGGGTGCCGACCGATAAACATTTCGAAGCGGCGGAGTATGAAATAAACATCAATTACCTGGGGATAATCCGCCTGAACAATCTTTTTATTGAAATGCTGAAAGCGAGGAAAGAGGGAGCGATTATCAATACCACTTCAATAGTCAGTTATGTTCCTTTTATGTATGCCCCGACCTATTCTGCCACAAAGGTTGCATTGCGTTTTTATACGGAGTCGCTCCGGAAGCATTTGCAGCTTTTGAACAGCAAAATAAAGGTGTTCGAACTTTTACCTCCCCTTGTTGCAACGGATATGGCAGACGGTTTTGACGCAAAGGCAATAACCCCTGAATATTTAGTGAAATCGCTGATTGCCGGCTTGAAAAAGAACCAGCTTACCATACGTGTCGGCGATACTAAATTGATTTACTTTTTCAACCGCTTATTTCCAAAAATGGCATTTGGCATACTTAATCCGATGAAGAATGCCGGGCTTCTGAAACAATAACTCGCCGTTTCATTATTTCCCCCATGTTCTCATGCGCCCATTTCGCCAGCCCTTCGATATGCGGTATCAGGCTTTGGCCAAGCGGCGTGATGGCGTATTCGACTCTCGGCGGCACTTCCGGGAACACAGTGCGTTTTACCAGCCCGTCGGTTTCCAACGTTCGCAGGGTGACGGTCAGCATCTTTTGAGAGATGTCGTCAATGGTTTTGTGCAGCTCGTTGAAGCGCATGACACCTGCTTTGCCCAGCAGCCGGATGACGAGCAGCGACCATTTGTCGCCGAACCTTGCCAGCACGTTGCGCACCGGACAACTGTCGTGGCTACATTTTTCAGAACTATTTTTTGACATAACGATTTGATTATCAACAATGATTACTTGAAGGTGAGTTAAGCACTTTGCAGTGCCTTCTTGTTTTCGCAACACACCAATTTTAGCTTTGCATCAACAAAAGTAAGCAGATTACTTTTAGTAACTATCAAAATCTTTTCGACCTGTACTATTGAAATTACTCGTTCCGTAGGAACGGCATGTTTGTAGAAATCGCTGAAAATCAATGCCTCCCGTTCCGTAGGAATGGTATATTCCGAGAGTTGGACACATACCGTTCCTACGGAACGGGAGCCAAAGGCTGGCTGATTTCTACAAACATGCCGTTCCTACGGAACGAAAGTAGATTTCAATCGTACAGCTCGAATCTTTTTTAAACTTGAATTACATGAGTCAAACATTGTTTACAGCCATCCAAAAGAGTGGTGGCGATTTCAACAGCAGGATTGTCATGGCGCCTATGACCCGGTGCCGTGCCTTAGGCAACGTGCCGAACGATTTAATGGCAGAATATTATGGACAGCGTGCCACCGCCGGACTAATCATCACCGAAGGCACATCGCCCTCTCCCAACGGCATAGGCTATGCCCGCATCCCCGGCATTTACAGCCAAGCGCAAGTGGAAGGCTGGAAGAAAACAACCGGCGCCGTCCACCAAAAAGGCGGCAAGATTTTCCTGCAACTCATGCACACGGGCAGGGTTTCGCACTCCGCCAACATGCCCGTTGGCGCAAAGCTGATTGCTCCGTCCGCCATTTCGGCAGATGCGGACATGTGGACGGACACGCAGGGAATGCAGAAGACCGAACTGCCCGAAGCCATGACCGGCACCGATGTGCAGGCTACTATCGAGGAGTACGTGCAGGCTGCAAAAAACGCCATTGCAGCGGGTTTTGACGGTGTGGAAATCCACTCGGCAAATGGCTACCTGCCCAACCAGTTCCTGAACCCCGGCGCAAATACCCGCACGGACAATTACGGCGGAAGCATCGAAAACAGGAGCCGCTTCGTGCTGGAAATTACCGAAAAAATAGCCGCCGCCATTGGTGCGCACAAAACGGGCATCCGCTTTTCGCCATACAACCCATATAATGGAATGCCACACGATGCGGATACGTTTGCGACCTTCGATTATCTCTCCACGGAATTAAATAAACTGGGCATATTGCATATCCATTTATTGGACGCCGCTGCCCGTGCAAGCAAGGAAGGACTTAAATTGATTGCAAAAATAAGGGAGAATTTCAACGGTATTTATATCCTGAATGCAGGCTATGATAAAGAGCGGGCAGCATACTCGCTGGACACCGAAAGGGCTGATATGATTGCGTTTGGCTCGAAGTTTATCTCCAATCCTGACCTTCCATACAGGTTTAAAAACGACAAGGAATTGGCTGCGCCAAACCCCGGCACTTTTTACACGGGGGATTTGGCCGGCTATACGGATTATCCAGCTTATGCGAATTAAACCGGACTGAAATAATGAAACTGAAAAGGGGCTTTCGCAGGGAAGCTCCTTTTTATGTTCTTCGTGAATTCGATTTTATACCCCGCTGGTGCAAGTTTGCATAATTAAGCCTTCACGCTGGTCAGTCGAAAATCATCATCCCGACTGCTTTTAGAGATGATTACATGGTTGCATCGAGGCGTTTTACCCGGCAACACGACCCTGCTCCCTATCTGCGGATGTTACAGCGTGCGCACGAATTCAGCGCCACTATTGCCGGCGATGACATGGACGCTATGAAAAATCATCTGGAAGAAAGCAACGCATTCAAAGAGCATGAGCAGGCACAATTGAAAATACTGCCATTGTAGCTTAACCAGCTATTCCCAGCGGGGGAAACCAGGTGCCAGCAGGAAGATGCCTGACCAGTGGGTATGAGCATTTACAAAACACAGCCCAGTGCAAGCAGAGAACATCGGGTATAACCTGGCGCGAGCGGGGGCGTGCGAAAACGAGCGCGTAGTTTGATGTGTTTCTCTAATCAATTCCCCTTCAATCCTAAACTATACTTATAAAGGTAAGCAAATTGATAGATGTCGCCCCTGCCATGATTGTACTTTTTGACTATTCCGTTTGTAATTAACATATCGCCCAATGATTTAACGGTATGATTCGACATTTCTGGTTCACCTTGATTTTTATCTATTACTTTGCTTAACAAAGTTTCAAATTCACTTTTTTTCAAGGTTATCAATTGGAATCTAGGGTTGTTGTCTATAAAATCAAAGATGTATTTTATAGGCGTATTCCCAGTCTCATTGTTCACCAGGTCTTCAAATTGTTTCGCTACGGCTTTTTTACGAGTAACTGGATTGGTATAATAAACTGGCAGTAATATTGGTTTCGGTTTGTCTGAGCCTATTTGCTTAACAGCATTTTCAACCGATAATTTAATTAAGTCAATAAAATTTCGGATACTGATGGTTTCATCGGCATTTTTTAAATTTTTATAAAACCATTCATAGCTATCGCCCATTCTTGTAGTGGAATTGATATCAACAGTTTTGCCAAAAAATGTGGTGACTAGTGGGCGCAAATAATATTCTTCCAACGAAAATTGGTTATGGTTTTTGTATTTTGGTCGAAGTTGCTTTACCATTTCGGGGGGGAAGTCCTTATATAAATTCATCAATGACCAGAACCAATCTTGCATATTTTGAGCAAGGACGAATTTAAAAAAATAGACATAAATTTCTTCTTGCGTCCATTCGACGTTGATTGCTTGATTTTCAAGTTCATTGATGTTTGTAATGCCAACAAGTTTTCTGAACAAATCCAAGCGCAAAAACAATTTTCCAAATATCCGGCTGTATCGTTTAAAACGCCAAAAATCAATCAATGCAGGAATCCATTCATTCCAAAGAGGTGGCTCTACGATTTCATCCAACTGGTCATAAATCAAAGTAATATAGTCTTTTGAACCGTTGCCTTTGTTTATCAAAAAAGCATCTAAAGCATCCATATCATTTTCAATGGCAAATATCCATTCATCTGTTTCAATGATATTATTTACTTCAGATTGAACCGTGTCCGTATCTTTTATATCAAAACGTAGAACTTGAGCTGCTTTGGTCTCATAATCTGGATATGCTAATGAAATTTCTCGAATCAGGATTTGCCATGTATAAACTAACCAAAACCGATTGACAAAACTTCTGGGTTTCTCCTTTCCAAACCTGTTCACCTTTAGAATTCTTGTCTTCTTATCAACCATGTTAAAAAAGACATAGTTGTCGTTTTTGTTGGCTCTTTTTTTCAAAGCATCTACAATCTCTTTGTTTTTTAGAGCACTGTAAATATACGATTTTCCAGTCCCCTTGCTTCCCAAGATAATCACCTTGTCTAAATTCAAAAGGTCATTCATGCATTCTCGAAAATAAAATTGACCATTTTTAAAATCTTTCCCTACATCTTGGTTTTCGGCGTATAGATTCGTTTCGTCCAGTTTTTGTTTGGTCTGGAGCAAAATTTTGTTTTTAATAAAACGCATCCACTCGCCTTGAGTATCCGAATTTGCTTGATTAATGTCGGAAAGGGACGGCGGGACAGCCAACAACTCGCCATCTGATTGTGATTCCGCTTTTATTTCTTGGAAATTTTCCTCAGCACCACTTTGGGAGGCTGTATCATCACTTAAATTCTGCTTTTTATTTTCTTGAATAATTGACCCGATTCGATCTGCCAAACGTTCGAACAAATCCTTATAATCCCTGATATCCTTAGATTTAATTAGGTCAATTAGGTCATCCGTCTGCTCGGAAGGTGTACCCAAAACCTCAAGGTTTTCATTTCTTCCCACCGGAAAACAGGGGAAATCCAATTCTTCATCGCTCAATTTATTGACAATCTGCTTAACATCTTCATTGAAGCGGTTGTGCATCAATCTTCTGAGGGTCAAAGATTGAGGTAAAATAGAATTGACAAGGAATGGCTCTAAATCCGTTCTCTTGATTACGGTGTCCAAAAAAAAATGCAGCCCAGGCAATGTTTGGGCATCATTTCTAAAAAAGCCAACAATAATTTGGGACATATGGAAAGCCGTGATACCCATAATGTCATTGAACCCAGTTCTGGAGTCTATTAAAATAATGTCTGGGTTAAATGCTTTTTGAAGATTGGAAAGAAGCCCTGAAAATTCGCTGATAATGTATTTTTCATCCACAAAATCTACCCTTGCCAAACCCTCTATATAGTGGTTGAGGTGGGTTTGTAAAAAATCATTTGTTGGCTGCGAACGATTCAAGTTGCCAGCAGGCATAATTCTAATGCTCCCGTGACCACAGTATTTTTTCTCAACCTCCCAAGTATATTTTTCTAAGTTTTCGCCAGATGTATCCTGAAGTATATTTTTATCGAAAAAATATTCGATAAAACCTTGTTGCTGATTCTCTTCGCCTGAGTTTTTGAGAAAAAAGTTGGTAAATCCAGGCGCTTCAAAATCACAGTCAATGATGACAACATTCAATTTTTCATGAATTGCCAGATGCATTGCAAATGCTGCCAAAGTAGTAGAACGCCCCATGCCGCCTTTATAACTGTAAAATGTAACTATTGGACAAGGTGAATCAGGCAGGTTTTCGGCTGCAGTTTTGGCATCTAATAAAGTAGCGAACCGGCGGCGACCCGGTTCAATATTCGGCAAGTCCGATGGGCTGTCAAATATTTTTGCATAAAAACTGCCCTCAAGGTCTTCGCTGTTTAAGAACTCAATTTCGCAGGCTTCGAACTCATCATGTATTTCGGAGCGGATCTGGTTCTGATGTTTTTCGTCGGTAAGGATATAGGCATACAAATTTTCGTTGCTTCGCAGGACAACTCGAAAATCGGTTATCAACTCTTGTTCTTTAAGAACCTGTAGTTTGAGCCGAATTTTATCAGAATTTGAGAAAATCTTTATCATCTAATATCTTGATTTTAGATTATCGTGAATTTTAACCACAGTATCATGGTAATGAGATTTGACCTTGGCTCCATCTTGAAATTCAGATTTATGAATTTTATACCGAATCTCCGAATCCCAAACTTTTGCCAATTCGCCCCATGAAAAATCCTGTTTTCTCAATTTGCCTAAATCACAAGCCTTTTTCCAGAGGTTGTTTATGTCGTGCGTCCACAACCCGTCATCCATAAGTTCCTTTTTGGTCGCTGTTTTCTTATGTATGGTTTCCAAAATGAATGATTTAATGATGCATTCTAAGATATAGCCGCTGAGGTAATAGATTTCTGCAAAAACCACACTATTTGCAGGCTTTTGGCTCTTCGCATTTTTCAATATCAAATCGCAAGCATCTCGATGGGTCTTTGCGATTTTCTTAAATTCTCTGCTGTCCCATGTTTCAGAATCATGGTTAGTTGGGCGAATCTCTTGTTTGCTGAGTTTTAAACCTTCGTATTCGATTAGCAAGTCTGAAACTTGTTTTTCGCAAACCGTCAATTTTTGCTTGAGTTCATCTAATTCATTCATTCATTTATTTATAACAGAATTTGTGGGCAAAAGTAAAAAAAATAGGTAATTAGCATTTCCGAAAAGCTCTCGGATGGATAAACTAAGCGGTTTGAATGGTTCTTCCATGATGTTTTTATTTGAATAGATGTTTATGTTATTAAGTGCGTTTGCTACCCGCTCGCCTCACCCTGTACTCGCTCTATCTGTTCTTGTTTTCATGCTCGTCGGTTTTTCCAAAACCACCCAAACTATCAAACTCGTCTCCCGACGAATTTGCCAAAACAAGGTCATAGCTCTCTCACAATCTGAAGCGGAACAACGCAAAGTTACCCGCCGAGCTAAAACTTCAAAACAACCCCAACCAACAATTTTGCAAGCCTAAACCCTTCATCCCCACCGCACTCCAGTTCTCCCGGTCAAAAAAACAAGAACCGTTTGTTCACTTCTCGAACAAGTCGTCGAGGGTCAGGCTGGCGGAAACCAAATCGAGGCTATGCGCATTGGGGTTCAAGCCAAAGGTGGTGATGAGGGTGAGCATTAAATGTTTTTTGGTTTTAGTGGCTTGCCTGAAAATGCCCATTTGAGAGCGCAAGGCGTCCGAATATGCTTTGCTGATGGTGAATTGCTCATTGTGGAATTTAATTTCGCAAAGATTGACAACGTGGTCGTTGCGGTCAATGACGAGGTCAATTTGTACGCCCTTTTCTTCATCCGACCCTTTTTTGAAGAAAGAATAGGTGCGGGAAAAAACGCCCGAAATGCCCAGCGCCTTTTTGATTTGGGGAATATGCCGCAGGCAAACGTTCTCAAAGGCATAGCCGCTCCAGGTCTTGTAAGCCTGCGTTTGGCTGAACAAATTCCAGGTGTCGGCGCCCTCGAATTGCGACCCTTCGATGAAACGGAGGTAAAACAGGGAGTATTCATCCGTCAGCCGGAACAATTTTTCCTTTTTTTCCTTGCCAAAAGGCTGGTAATCGGAGATGAAACCTGATTGTGTCAATTCTTCCAGCACCCGTGTCAGCCCGCCTCCGTTGGGCACTTTGCTGGACTCGGCGATTTGCTGACGAGTCATGCCCATTTGTTTTGAAGCCAGCGCCCGAATGACTGCAACGTGGTTGGTGGCGTTGGAAAAAAGGGCTGGGTAAAGGTTCGCAAATTCGTCCCGCAACAAGCCGTTGGGCGAAAAACAGGCAGCATTGATATTCTGCACGGCGCTTTTGTCGCCTTCGATTTCTTTGAGATAATGCGGAATGCCGCCCATCGCCATGTATAGTTGCACGATATGATAGCGGGTAAAATGCAGGTTCTTGTTTTTCAGGTAAGCCTCCGTTTCAGCGAGCGTAAATGGCTGTAAAAAAATGCGGCGGGTGACCCGGTTGTACAAACCGCCCGTGTCGTTGATGATGTTTTTAATCATCCAAGAGGCAGCCGACCCGCAAATCACTACCACGAGGTTTTTGCGGGAAGCCCAACTGTTCCAGAAATAGCCCAGGGCGGACACAAAATCCGTTTTGTCGCCAGCCATCCAAGGCAGTTCATCTAAGAACACGACCTTTTTTTCTGCTCCTAAAAATGGCTGCAAACAAGCCTCCAGCAGCCGGAACGCCTCGAACCAGTCCGCAGGCTGCCGAAGGGGCAAGGGTGCTCCGGCTGCTTCGGTCAGCCGTCCGCTGAAATTTTTCAGTTGCTGTTCGAGCGGGATGTCCTTCACGCCCGTCATTTCAAAAATGACTTTTTCTTTGAAAAAGGAGCGGACTAAATAGGTTTTCCCGACCCGCCTCCTGCCAATCACCGCCACCATCTCCGCTTCGCCGGTGTCTAAGGATTTTTGCAGGATGCGCTGCTCCTCCTGCCTCCCGATGAGGATGTTGTTTTCCATGGAAATAGATTTTCGTGCTAAATGTGGGCAAACTTAAAGGGATTTAGCACGAAGGAAAATAACATCCGTGCTAAATGTAGATGAAAACGCAAGGATTTAGCACGGAGAACTGCTCGCTTATCCAGACTTGCGAGTGTCAAAAGAGCTTCTCCTCTACGACAATTGTAAGATGTGAACTTGTAAAAATTGGAAATGAAAAGGGCGACGCCCAACGACATCGCCCTTTTCATTTCCTACAATCAAAGAGACCATATCCTCACGGCTTCTTCCCCACCTGCCCCTCCACCTTCTTCAAATTCTCCATAAAAACATGAAGGTTTTCATCGCCGTTGGTTTTAGCTAACTCCACCGCCTTCCGGTAGCTTTCCACTGCCTTGTCCATCTGACCGTTGGCGGCTAAGGCTTCGCCGTAGCTGTCGTAGCAATTGGCGGAATGGGGGAACAGGAGGGTGTTGCAATAAAAAATCGCCTGCGCCACTTTCGGCTGTTGGAGTCCCATCAGGTATTCGTAGCCCATGCCGTTGATTTCGGGTTCGTTCAGCAGGTTTGCTTCGCAACTTTTTTTCAGGCTCGCCAAAAGTTCCGGTTCCTTGCCCTCGGTCACGTTTTCCAATTGGGTGTACAGGTCGAGCAGGAGCGACTTGTGCAATTCCCTTTTTTGTTGGCGATAATCTTCGGCGGCTTTGGCAGCTAATTCTTTGGCTTTGTCCAATGCCTCCGCAGCGGGAACCGGCACTTCCGGCACGACGCCGACCCCTTCCCAGTTGGTCTTGGTGATGGGGTTGATGGCACGACCCGTCGGGATGAACACGGCAAGTTTATCGTTGATGGGCGACATGCCGCCGGGATTGGCGCCACCGCCGGTCGTTTCGCCCACCAGGGTCGCCCGTTTTTGGGTCTGCATGTTGTAAGAAAATTCCTCGGCGCCGGAGAACGTGTAACTGCTCGTCAGCACGAACAGCGGCACGTCGGGCAGCTTCGTTCCGTTCACTTTTTCAAGCGTCCAAAACTCCTCCGTGCGGTCGCCTTCCCGCCAGTAGAGGCTGTTCAGGTGGGTGGGTTTTTCAAAAAAATAGCTGCACAAGTAGCGCACCATGCCGGGGCTGCCGCCGCCATTTTTCCGCAGGTCAATGATGATGGCGTCGGAAGTGCTCAACAGCGCCATGTAATGGTCGGCGACGGGCGCTCCGAAATCCGGCGCTGCAAATCCCCGCAGGTCGAGGTAACCGATGTTGCCCTCGAATTTTTCAGCATGGGAAAAGCCCGCCACTTGTTCCCGTTGCCATTCCATGTCCTGGATGCGGCCGTCCACTTTTTGCTCGATGGTGGCGACTTGCGCCGCCCTCGGCGGTGCGGGGCGGATGCGCAAATGTTTGTCTTTGGAAATGGCTTGCGCCTCGTCGGTCAGGGCTTGCGCAAAGGCTTTTACGTCTTTGCTTTCGTTGAAGCGCCCCGCTTTCAGTTGCTGGTTGAAATGCTCGCCCATCGTTTTTGCCACGTCGGGGAAGACGTAGCGCTCGGCGAGCATTGCCGAGAGGCGTTCGATGGTTTTTTGTTTGAAATCTGTAGTCAAGACTTCGTCCTGGGCTATTGCTGCCTGCATGGAGACAAGGATGAACAGGCAGATGAAGAAGAGTGGAGAGATACTTTTTTTTAGGAACATTTTGGATTGGATTGAAATTGTCAGGCTACCGCTTTCGGCTTATTTAGACTCTCCGGCGCACCCACCCCCAGCCCCTAAAGGGGAGCCAGACCCTGCTAAAATTCAACTGTCGAGCCATGTTTCTACAGTTGAATTTTAGCAGGGTCTGACTCCCCTTTAGGGGCTGGGGGTGGGTGCGCCGGAGAGTCTCTAAGACTCGAAATTCAAATCGCCAGTTACACCTGGGAAGGATACTATTTCAGTCTGAGAAGTTGCAATCTTGTCCCCAGGTTATGGCAAGTCTGCGACTTGCGAAAACCACACGGGATGCCCCCTTCACGACCATTACAAATCGCAGGCTTGCAAAAACCGAGGGTCATTCTTCCCGAAGATTGGTGGTGAAATGAAGGGATTCATTGTACTTTTGAAAAAAATACAGCCATGATTACCGTTGGGATACAGCATGAAATTCGGGTGCGCCACAAAAACGAACTTGTCGCAACCTTGCCTCAAGAACTGGCAGATTTGGCAACTGCCATTGATAAGTCAAAATACCTTTTATCGCTCCAAAAAGACTTCGACGGTGAAGGCGGAGAGCCTTATTCTACCGAGGTTTGGATGAAGGCTGTTCGGTTTATTTCAAATTATGCCGCCTGGCTTTTCCGGCTTTTTGGAAAGACCATCGCAACGCCGAAAATATACCATGCTCCCGAAGGCAGCATTGACATCTACTGGGAAAACGAGCAGTTTAATCTCCTCATCAACATTCCTCCCGGCAACTCGCCTGCTACTTTTTATGGCGATGATTACGGTGAGCAGGTGACGGAAGGAAAATTCGACCCGGAGAATTTTCAAAGCGCCCTGCTTCCTCACTTATCCATACTTACCTGACTATGTGGGAAATCGAATTCATTCCAGACGAAGACCATCTTTTCTACCGCCTTCACAAGAGTTTCATCCTCGAAGGCGAAGTTTTGCCTGGCGCATTCCAGGAAAGAGGTGAAGGCGAGCAGCGAGGAATGTCCACGGATTGGGAAAAATATTCCACTGCGGATGATGCTTTGCAGCGTTCCAAGATTCCGAATGAAAACGGCATAAGTGAAGTAATTTTAATAAAATAGACCAGATTCCTTCGAGCGGCGGGGTTTTGAACCCCGCATTTC